>JBILIR010000082.1:0-6340 GCA_044368955.1 Limnohabitans sp. | reverse complement strand
GCGCTTATTCGGTGAGTTTTTACACCATGGCTTTGATTGTCATTGCGGTGTTGTTGTTGTTTGCGATTCGTTGGGTCTTGCGCAGCACTGACTGGGGCTTGATTGCACGTGGCACGATGCAAAACCCCGCCATGGCCGATGTACTGGGCATCAGTCCTACCCGTGTTTACTCCATCACGTTTGCCGTGGGTGCCGCTTTGTCGGGCTTGGCGGGTGGTTTGTTGGCACCTGTGTCCGGTGT
Source organism: Limnohabitans sp. (assembly GCA_044368955.1). GTDB lineage: Bacteria > Pseudomonadota > Gammaproteobacteria > Burkholderiales > Burkholderiaceae_C > Limnohabitans. Next base: position 6,099 of record JBILIR010000082.1, on the reverse strand, counting down.
GGTGCCGACCATGGGTGCATCTTTCATTGCCAAGGCCTTCATCACCGTCATCGGTGGAGGCAGCTCGATTTTGGCCGGTACAGCTTCTGCCTCGGCCTTGTTTGGCCTTATCAACCAATTGGCCACCTTCATCACCACGCCAGTGTTTGGTGAAGTTGCACTCTTCATCGCCGCCGTGGTGATGCTGCGCATGTTGCCTCAAGGTATCACTGGACGCTTTTTCAAAGGATCGTTGTGACCGCTTTTCGAGATTCCCCCTGGAGTGCTGTGCTGGTGATGTTGCTTGGGGTGATGGCCACTTTGGCCATACCTAAATGGGTTGACGACTTTGCCTTGATTCAGATCACCATCTATGTGGTCATGGCCATCTTGGCGATCAGCCAAGCGTTTATTTGGGGCTTCTCCGGCATTTTGTGTTTTGGTCAAGCGTCATTTTTTGGCTTGGGTGCTTATACCTATGCCTTGTCGGTCATCAACATGGGCGAAAGTACCATGCCTGTGCTTTTGGCCATTGCCTTGCCTGGCTTGTTTGCCTTGTTGCTGGGCTATTTCATGTTTTATGGTCGCCTGTCGGATGTTTACATGGGTGTGATCACCCTGACGGTGAGTTTGATTCTTTTCAACTCGGTCAATTCCACGGCAGGTCCTGAGTGGCGCATTGGCAGTGCGCCTTTGGGAGGCTTTAACGGCATACCTTCCATACCCTCCATCAACTACCCTGGCAACCCTGAGGACACACTCGACCCTCTGGCTTTCTTCTACCTCAGTGCGTTTTCCTTGATCGTCATTTATGGCGGTCTGCGTTGGCTGATTTCCTCTCGCATTGGGCATGTGATCGTGGCCATCAAAGAAAACGAGCAACGGGCTACCTTGCTGGGTTTTGATGCCCGTGCTTTCAAATTATTTGCTTTCACATTGGGTGGTTGCATTGCCGGCTTGGCTGGTTGCTTTTTCGCCAACTGGGGCTCTTTCACCAGCCCGACCATTTTCAGCTTGGGTCAGTCAGCACAAATCATTGTCTGGGTGATTGTGGGTGGTTTAGGTACCTTGGTCGGCCCCATCATTGGTTGCATGGCCATACAGTGGCTGACCACCCAAATTGGCACTCAGCAAACCTTCAACTCCAACTTGGTCTTGGGTGCTATCTTGGTGTTGTTTGTGTTGCTGGTGCCCAAGGGCATCATACCCAGCTTGGGCGATGTGTTGCAAAAACTCTTTGGCAAAAAAGTGGCCAAAGGAGAAGACGTATGAGTACCACTCCCCTGCTGGAAACTCGGAACTTGAATATGCGTTTTGGTGGCGTCCACGCCACCCGTGACGTGAACTTCAAACTCAGCGACGGAGAGTTGCGCTGCATCATCGGCCCCAACGGTGCAGGTAAGAGCACCTTCTTCAAACAACTTACGGGTCAACTTCGCCCCACTTCAGGTCAAGTGCTGTTTCGTGGTCAAGACATCACGGGTTGCCAGCCGCATGTGCCAGCGCGTTTAGGGATTGGCATCAAAACCCAGGTCCCCAGTTTGTTCAATGGTTTATCCGTTTGGGAAAACGTGTGGTTGTCTGCCTGTCGGGTCTATCCCAAAGCCAAAGCGCTTGAAGTGACTCGTGACACGCTAGAGCGTGTGGGTCTGAGCAGCTTGCAAAAATCCACCACCGGCCTGCTGGCACATGGTCAAAGGCAATGGGTTGAGTTGGCTGTGGTGATCGCCGCTGACCCTTCGCTTATTTTGTTAGATGAACCTGCTGCGGGCATGAGCGACCAAGAAGTGCGACGCACCGCCGACTTGATTTTGGAGATCAACAAAAGCCACGCCTTGATTGTGGTGGAACACGACATGAGCTTCATTCGCATGATCGCCAAGATGGTCACGGTGTTCCACCAAGGATCCATCCTCACCGAAGACTTGCCTGATGCGGTCATGAACAACCCAACGGTGCGCCAAGTCTATTTAGGCAAAAAAGCCGCTTAACTGAAAGAACCTGCATGCTCGACATTCAAAAGCTCCACGCAGGCTATGGCAGCATTCCCGTGTTGCATGGTATTGACTTGCATATCGCCCAAGGTGAAGCTGTGGGCATCTTGGGCCACAACGGCATGGGTAAAACCACGCTGTTGCGCAGCATCATCGGCGCCTTGTTGCCCACCCAAGGCAGCATCCATTTCAATGGCACCGATGTCAGCCGCATGGCGCCCAACCAACGTGCCAAAGTGGGCATGGCTTATGTACCGCAAGGGCGAGAAATCTTTCCCAATTTGTCGGTCACCGACAACTTGCGCATGGGTTGGGTCAAGCGTGGCCGTGCTTCTGCCCAAGACCTTGACACTTTGTTGGACAACTTCCCGCGCCTAAAGCCTTTGCTGGACCGCATGGGCGGGTCTTTGTCGGGCGGTGAGCAGCAGTTATTGGCTTTGGCTCGTGCTTTGGCCGGCGACCCGCAGCTGTTGTTGCTCGATGAACCCACCGAAGGCATTCAGCCCTCCATCATCGAAGAAATCGCAGAAACCTTGACGGCCTTGCGCAAACAGCGCTCACTCACCATCGTGTTGGTTGAACAAAATTTAGATTTCATCGCCTCGGTGTCTGAGCGCGTCTTGGTCATCAAGCGCGGGCAAATCACCGGTGAAATTCCACGTGAACATTTGAACGATCTCGACATCGTCAGCGAATACACCGGCGTATCAAGTACCCACTGAAAACTTTCCAACCCCTCAGGAGATAAATATGGACATGCAACTCAAAGGCTTGCGCGCACTCGTCACAGGCGGCACCAAAGGCATAGGCCGTGCTATTGCTGAAACATTGGCCAAAGAGGGTGCAAGCGTGGCCTTTTGTGCCCGTAACGCCGCTGAGGTCGCTGATGCGGCCAAAGCCATGTCTGCGTCTGGCAGCAAAGTCATTGGCTCCGTGGCGGACGTAGGCAACGCTGACAGCCTCAAAGCATGGGTGGCCAAGTCTGCTGCGGATTTGGGTGGCATCGATATTGTGGTGGCCAATGTCAGCGCGTTGGCCATTGCAGCAGACGAAGAGAGTTGGAAAAAAGGGTTTGAGGTTGACCTGATGGGCAGTGTGCGTTTGGTCGACAGCGCCATGCCCTTCCTCGAGAAAAGCAAACACCCAGCCATCGTCACCATCTCTAGCGTGTCAGGCCGTGAAATTGACTTCGCTTCTGGTCCCTACGGCGCATTCAAAGCCGCCTTGGTGCACTACACCCAAGGTCTGGCCTATCACTTGGCTGGCAAAGGTATTCGTGCCAACAGCGTCTCCCCTGGCAACACCTATTTCCCAGGTGGTGTGTGGAGCCAAATTGAAAGTGGCAACCCCGACTTCTTCAAGGTGGCTTTAGGCATGAACCCCACTGGTCGCATGGGCACACCGCAAGAGATGGCTAACGCCGTGGTGTTCTTGGCCAGTCCCGTAGCCAGCTTTATCACCGGCACCAACTTGGTGGTCGATGGCGCCTTGACCAAAGGCGTTCAGTTATAAGTTTTTTGGTTTTTTTCCAACCGGCTGTGCTCTAGGTTCTCAAACAGGGCCAGCATCCATTCGATGCGCTGAGGCATGGCGCGGTTGGGAAAGCCTGTTATTGCCAAGCGAGCCGAAGCGGTTTCTTGGCACTGATCAACCAGGTAAGCAATGCCCGCCAGAGGTGGGGGTGGATTGCGCTGGGTGAATATCCAGCTAGCTTGTAGGCGGGCTTGTGTCAGCAAAAGCGCCTTGCGTAAACCGCTGACCACTGCGCGGTGATTGACAGAGTCCAGGCCCAGGCGGCGTAACTCGTTGCCGATTTCGCCGTAAATCAAGCCTGCCGCCAAGATGGCTGAGCGACAGTCACGCGGTAATTCTGCAATCCCTGCCATGGAACGTTTGTAAAGCCTATCGGCTTCGTCAAGAACGCGGTTGATCACGCGCTGTACAGCGGGGTTGCACTCAGGCTTGGCTAACCAAGCTGCGGGATCCAAGCCTTCTTGGCGCATCCATGCCAAAGGCAAATAAATGCGTTTGTTGCGGGCGTCTTCACCTACATCTCGGGCGATATTGGTCAGTTGCATGGCCACACCCAGTTCACAGGCACGCGCCAAGGTAGAAGCTTGTTGGGGGCCCATGATCCAACACATCATGGCGCCCACACTGCCCGCCACACGGGCAGCATAGCCATGCAAATCTTCCATGGTTTCGTATTGACGTCCATGCCCGTCCCAAGCAAAACCATCGAGCAAAGCGTCCAGCAAATGGCGCGGCAGTGCATGGCGATGCACCACAATGCTGAGAGCGCGGTCTTCTACCGTGTCCATGGGTGTGCCGGCATACATCAGGTCGAGTCGGTGGTGCAAGACACGTAAGCTGTCTTCGATCACGCCCCCTTGGTCAACCATGTCGTCGGCCACACGGCAAAACGCGTACAAAGCGATAGACGCAGAACGCACACGAGGAGGCAAAAATCGGCTGGCTGCAAAAAATGTTTTTGAGCCTCCACGCATCATCTCGACGCAAGCGTCCAAATCGTCGTCTGCTTGGTCAGTGAACGGCAAAGGCATGGGGAACCACCTCTTCTAATAATTTGGCTGACATCAATACGCTGGGCACCCCCGCACCGGGTTGGCTGCTGGCTCCCACCATGAATAAATTCTTCACATCTTCGCTACGGGTGTGCGGCCTGAACCACGCACTTTGCGTGAGCACAGGCTCCAAGCCAAAACCTGCACCTTGGTAAGACCACAAGCGGTCTTGGAAATCTTGCGGTGTGGTGACTTTAGAGCTGACCACATGCTGCTTCAAATTGGGCAACACCGCGTCCTGTAAAACGCTGGCAATGGCATCGCGGTACTGCTCGGTGATGGCGGGCCAATCGGTACCACTGCTGAGGTTGGGTACCACCGACAGAGCATAAAAACTGTCGCAACCCTCTGGGGCTAAAGAAGGGTCGGTGGCTGTAGGGCGGTAGAGGTACAAGCTGAAATCTTTCGCCAGCTTGTGATTCTTGAAAATGTCTTGCAGCAGCTCTTTGTAGCGAGGGCCGAGCACCATCATGTGGTGAGGCACATCTTCATACTTGCGGTTCGTGCCAAAGTACCAGACAAACAAACCCGAGGAATACTGGCCCTTGGCGATGCGACGGTCGGTCCAACGTTTTCTGTGTTGCGGCTCAACCAAATTTTTGTAGGTCCATGCGGCATCTGCATTGCTCACCACAATATCAGACGCAATGAAATCGCCGTTGGCCAATTCAACCCCGACAGCTTCGCCATCTTCAACACGTATACGCGTCACAGGGGCGTTGTAGCGAATGGGAATATTGCGGGCTTGTATCAAATTCACCAAGGCTTTCACGATGGCGCCGGTGCCACCCATGGCGGAATGCACACCCCAGCGGTTTTCCAAAATATGGATCAGCGAATAAACACAGGTAACTGAAAACGGGTTGCCACCGATGAGCAACGGATGAAAACTCATGACGATGCGAAGTTTGGGGTGCTTGATGTATTGCGTCACCATGCTATGAATAGAGCGCCAAGCTTTCATGCGAATCAGGTTTGGCATGGCCTTGACAACTTTCGCGACCGAGTCAAAAGCGATCATGCCCATCTCTTGGAAACCCAATTCAAAGCACTGCTCAGACGCCTTCATGAGGTTTTGAAAACCTTGCACATCCTCTGGGCTGAACTTGGCAACTTCTGCCAGCATGGCTTGCTTGTCATTGCTGTAATCGAAATGGGTGCCGTCGTCAAAACGGATGCGGTAGAAAGGCGACATCAAACGCAGGTCGACATGGTCCTTCATCTTTTTGCCGCACAGCGTGAACAGCTCTTCAATCAAATAGGGCAGTGTGATGATGGTGGGGCCTGCATCAAAGGTAAAGCCGTCTTGTTTGTGCACATAGGCGCGACCACCCGCCATGTCCAGTTTTTCAAAAATTTGGACTTGGTAGCCCTTGACACTCAAGCGAATCGCAGCAGCCAAGCCGCCAAAGCCGGTGCCAATGATGATGGCGCGGCGAGGTTGCTGAGGCACTTTGTAGTTACCTCTCTCGTCTGTCGCCCTGAATGCATTCATACAGCATCTCCTCGGTTTGGCACCACCACAGGCACTGGCAAATCGG
>JBILIR010000235.1:0-3486 GCA_044368955.1 Limnohabitans sp. | reverse complement strand
ATAGCCTTTGCCGGCGAACAGGTTTTTGCCGTCTTTCCAAATGGACTGGTGAACGTGCATACCTGAGCCGTTATCGCCAACGATGGGCTTGGGCATGAAAGTCGCGGTTTTGCCATAGGCATTGGCCACATTCCACACCACGTATTTCAGTTTTTGGGTCCAGTCGGCACGCTCGACCAGGGTGCTGAATTTGGTACCGATTTCGTTTTGACCGGCACCTGCCACTTCGTGGTGGAACACTTCAACGGGGATGCCCATTTCTTCGAGCAACAACACCATTTCGGCACGCATGTCTTGGGTGCTGTCCACGGGAGGTACGGGGAAATAGCCGCCCTTGACAGTGGGACGGTGGCCACGGTTGCCACCTTCGAGCTTGGCGCCGCTGTTCCAAGGCGCTTCGTATTCGTCAATTTTGAAAAAAGCGCCGGACATTTCATTGCCCCACTGCACATTGTCAAAAATGAAGAATTCGGGTTCGGGACCAAAGTAGGCGGTGTCGCCAATGCCAGAAGCCTTGAGGTAGGCTTCGCCGCGCTTGGCGATGGAACGTGGGTCGCGGTCGTAGGCCTTGCCGTCACCGGGTTCCAACACGTCACAAGACAACACCAATGTGGGCTCTTGGAAGAAGGGGTCGATGAACGCGGAATTGGCGTCAGGCATCAGCAACATGTCGGAGGCTTCGATGCCTTTCCAACCAGCGATAGAGGAGCCGTCAAACGCATGGCCTTCAGAGAATTTTTCTTCATTGAACGCAGAAATCGGCACGCTCACGTGCTGTTCTTTGCCACGGGTATCGGTAAAGCGGAAGTCGACAAACTTGATTTCGTTGTCCTTCACGTCCTTCATGACGTCTGCGACGGTCTTGGCCATCAGTTTCTCCTGGAGAGGTTGGTTTGAAAAAAAAAGTGATTCCCATTGTCTTGCATGATTTGTGCCACGGACGGGTTAGACCCAGTTTTTTCTTCCTATATACGAATTACTTACTTCAAAGTCAGCTTTCTTTGGGCTTCGGCACCATAAGCACCTAACAGGTTTTAACGCCAATTTTGCACCAAAAAGAGGTGTAACTAAGATCGCACCATTTCAGGGCCTAATTTTGCACCAAATTCGTGCAAACCTAAAACCAGCTCAGGAAAAGACGCTTGTACCTGCTCGGGCGAGCCTTTAACGCCCAATTCGATGTGCCTACCAAACTCGGGATGGTCCACGCTTGGCAAGCTGAACACCTTGACGCCGCTAAACCGCGCCTCGATGGCTTCCATCAAGGGCGTGAGCGTGGCTTCCATGGCGCCCATGACGATGATGGACTTTTCCATGTGCGCTTGGGTATGGAAATGCTGGGCATACAAGGTATCTAGCACCCAAGCCATCATGGGCCACGCCATCACCGGAAAACCGGGCACAAAGTGCACCACCCCTTGCGCACCTTGGCAGGTGAAACCGGCGATCTTGTTGTAGGGGTTGGGAATGATGCTCGCCCCCGCAGGAAAACGCCCCATGTTCAGTCTGTGCACGTTGTCGGGGCGATCGGGTTCATAGGGCAAACCATTTTCCAAAGCTACATCTCGAGTACGTTCCCGTATCAAAGCCTCGGCCTCGGGGTGTAGCACCTGTTCACGGCCCAGCGCCATAGCCGCGCATTGGCGGGTGTGGTCGTCAGGCGTGGCACCTATGCCGCCGCAAGAAAACACCACGCCCTTGTGTTCAAAAGCACGCTTTAAGGTGAGAGTAATGCGCTCAGGGTCGTCGCCCACATAGTCGGCGTAAGAAAGACCCAAGCCGCGTTCAGATAACAGTTCGATGAACTTGGCCAAATGTTTGTCTTGGCGTTTGCCAGAGAGAATTTCGTCGCCGATGATGATGATGCCAAAGGTGGGGGGCAAAGAGGGGGATGTCATGCGCTCAATGCTAACGGCTCACCCAAGCCGCAGGCCCTCACACACACTCGCCATAATGACAACCTCCATCTCCCTAGGACTCGCTGTGAAAAGAAGACATGTACTGGCCGCCCTAGCCGCAGGCAGTGGCGTTTTGGCCATTGGTTGGGGTGTCATGCCCCCGCGCCAGCGAATGAACCCCAGCCAACCCTTGGCTGCGATTGACAAGACCACCCCCCTGAATGGCTGGGTGCGCATAGGCGAAGACGACAGCGTGACGGTAGTGATGAGCAAATCGGAAATGGGCCAAGGCGTGTTCACCGGCTTAGGGATGTTGCTGGCCGAAGAGCTCGATGCCCGCTGGGACCAAGTGCGCTTTGAGCAGTCGCCCAACGACAACATTTACAACAACCTCGCTGGCGTGGCCGATGGATTGCCCTTCCACCCCGATAACCAAGGCATGGTGAAAAGCAGTGCCCAGTGGTTGGTGCGCAAAGCCATGCGTGAGATGGGACTGATGTTCACCGGCGGCTCGACCAGCATCAAAGACCTTTGGCTACCCATGCGCGAAGCCGGTGCCAGCGCTCGAGCGATGCTCGTGGGTGCAGCTGCCCAGCAGTGGCAGGTACCCACCAGCGAATGCGATGTGAAAGACGGCGTGGTCTCCCACAGCTCGGGCAAAAAAGCCACGTTTGGCGAACTATCGGCAGCAGCGGCCAAAGTTGGCTTACCGCCTTCCATCACGCTCAAGCCTGCAGTGGATTTCAAACTGATTGGGCAAAGCCTGCCGCGCTTGGACATTGAGCCCAAAAGCGACGGCTCTGCCCTGTTCGTTGGAGACATTCGCCCCGAGGGTTTGCTGTTTGCCTGTGTGCGCATGAACCCCATGCTGGGCGGCAAGGTCCAAAGCTTTGACGACAGCAAAGCGTTGGCCATGCCTGGGGTGAAAAAAGTGCTGGCGATCGACGCCTTGCATGGCACCAGCGCCGGTGTGGCCGTGGTGGCTGCATCCACCTACCAAGCCATGAAGGCGCTCACGCAAGTGGAAGTGAAGTGGGACACCGCGGTGTCTTCTGCGTGGTCCAGCGACACCATTGATGCCGAGTTGCGCAAAGCCTTGGACAGCGACACAGGTTTTGCCTATTTTTCAAATGGCGACGCCGATGAGGCTTTGCAAAAAGCGGCACGTACGCTGAAGGCCGAGTACCACGCACCCTATTTGGCCCATGCCACCATGGAGCCCATGGGCTGCACCGTGTGGTTCAAAGACGGTGCGGCACAAGTGTGGGCATCAACCCAAGTACCCGATTTGGCTTGCAAAGTGGTGGCCACCCAACTGGGTATTGATGTGAGCAAAGTGCAGCTGCACATCCCCATGCTGGGCAGCGGTTTTGGCCGTCGCTTAGAGATGGACATCATTGCCCAAGCGGCTGTGATTGCCAAGGCCATGGAGGGCACACCGGTGCAAACACTGTGGAGCCGCAGCGAAGACATGCAACACGATTTCTACCGCCCTGTTTGCATCAGCCGCTTCCACGCAGGTTTGGACGCACAAGGCCAGTTGGTGGCGTGGCAAAACACCTCGGCCAGCCAAGCCATCGTTCCGCAA
>JBILIR010000295.1:0-2897 GCA_044368955.1 Limnohabitans sp. | reverse complement strand
GCAAGTCATGGCGCGTTCGTTTGGCTTGCCAGGTGCAGGTCCTGACAAAACCACCGCCGAAGGTGCATTCGACCAAGCCTATGAATGGCCGAATGCGCGTATTGCCCATGTGGCGGTGGACCTGCCCATTCCCGTGGGTTTTTGGCGGTCGGTCGGTCATTCACACCAAGCGTTTTTCAAAGAAAGTTTTGTCGATGAAATGGCTTTCGCTGCCGGACAAAACCCCTTGGACTTTCGCTTAGGGTTGCTGAAAAACCATCCGCGCCATGCCAAGGTGCTGCAAACCGCCGCCGACAAAAGCGGCTGGAGACAAGCGCCTGCGGTGGGTGCCGATGGTGCGCAACGGGCCATGGGCATCGCTTTGCATGAATCGTTTGGCAGCATCGTGGCCCAAGTGGCCGAGGTGTCGGTGCAGAACCAACAAATCGTGGTGCACCGTGTGGTGTGTGCCATCGATTGCGGTACCGCCGTCAACCCGATGTTGATTGCCCAACAAATGGAGAGCTCGGTGGTGTTTGGTTTGTCCGCCGCTTTGTTTGGCGAAATCACCATCGACAAGGGCCGCGTACAACAAAGCAACTTCAATAACTACCCTGTGCTGAGGCTGCCACAAGCGCCGCTGGTGGACACACACATCATCGAAAGTGAAGAACACCCCGAAGGCGTGGGCGAACCGGGTACACCCCCTGTTGCACCCGCCGTGGCCAATGCGGTGTTTGCCTTGACTGGCCAGCGCTTGCGCCAACTGCCACTGCGCTTGCCCACCTAAGCACCCACTTTAAAGAACGCTTACCGTGAACGCATCCTTGTCTCCCCTGCCCCTGCCCGATGGCGTCCGCGCTTGCTACGCTGATACAGCCCAAGGCTTGCACATGCATTACCTTGAAGCGGGCTATGCCAGTAACGTCACAGACAAGCCACTGCTGTTGCTGCTGCATGGTTTCCCAGAGTTGGCCTACAGCTGGCGACACCAATTACCGGTGTTGGCAGCTGCTGGCTACCACGTGGTGGCACCCGATCAGCGCGGCTATGGCCGCACCACCGGCGGCGACGACCGCTTCGACGGCGACTGGCAAGCCAGCCACATGCTGCAACTGGTGGACGACGCGGTGGCTTTGGTGGAGGCCTTAGGGCATAGACATGTAGCTTGTGTGATCGGCCATGATTTTGGTTCGCCCGTGGCTGCGTGGTGTGCGCTGACGCGTCCCGATGTATTCCATGCGGTGGTGATGATGAGTGCGCCGTTCGCAGGTCCCCCGCCCAGCACCGATGCGCTGGCCGTTCACCAAAAGATCACCGACGTGGTTCACGGCTTGGGCAACTTGCAGCCGCCGCGCCAGCATTACCAGTGGTATTACTCGGGGCCCGAGGCCAATGCCGACATGTGGCAAGCCCCGCAAGGCTTGCATGGGTTTTTACGCGCCTACTACCACGTCAAAAGCGCCGATTGGGCGCCCAACCAACCGCATCCGCTGGCAGGTTGGACCGCACAAGCTTGGGCAGAGTTGCCCGATTACTACATCATGGGTGACAAGGACACCATGGCCCAAGCGGTCGCGCCCTTCATGCCTTCAAGCGAGGACATAGCTACTTGCCAATGGCTGCCAGACACCGAATTGGCGGTTTACGTGGGCGAGTACCAACGCACGGGTTTTCAAGGGGGCTTGCAGTGGTACCGCTGTGGCACTGATGCGGCACTTTTCGCCCAACTGGGGCAACAATGGGGCGGCAAAACCATCTACGTTCCCTCGGCGTTCATTGCCGGTGCGTCAGACTGGGGCGTCTACCAAATGCCAGGCGCCTTTGAGGCCATGCAAACCAAAGCCTGCAGTCAGATGCGCTTGTGTCAGCTCATCCCACATGCAGGCCATTGGGTGCAACAAGAGCGCCCCGATGAGGTCAACGCCTTGTTGCTAGGCTTTTTAAAAAGCTTGGCTTAGCCGATCAAATCCACACGGCCGTTGGTGTTCATGATGCCGGTGATCACGCTCAGCTTGGGGTGGCGTTTGTTCACTTCTTTACGGAACATGTTCAAGGCTTCGGAATGGGCTTCGGTTTCTTTGTCCTTGTCAGACACTGCATCAGCACCGAAAGCCAATTTGGCCGCACCACAATCACGGTGGGAAATGCCAATCACCCGCTTGATTTTATGCAGAGATACTGTGACGTCCAAGTTATCCCAATAGGTAGCGTGCCAGGCAGCGAATTTCGGATGCACCGCGCCAATGGGGCCGCCGGCCATCACAAAGTGGCTGTAGTTGTCTTCGAGCTTTTCACGGCTCACACCTTGTATCAAGCCCATGTACTGCCAGCTCAGGGTGGTGAAACGTGGGTCAATGCAGTTGACCAACATGGCTTCGTAATTCCCGCTGGCGGCAAAACTTTTGCCGGGCGCCATGCTGGCCAATGCCGCACCTGCCACGCCAGCAGCACCAAGGTTCAAAAAACCACGGCGATTCACGCCAAGGCCAGAGCGCAAAGGCGCAGGGGCGCAACATGCGCAGCTAGGCGTTACGGGGAAAGACGCGGGGAGAAGTCGTTCGTAAGACATAAAAAAGCTCCAAAAGGGAAAAATTTATTAAATAAGTGGAATTTGACGTATCGGATGATTCTGGCAAAAATTTAGCGAAATATTTTTATTTTTAAAATTTCCGCTTCCTAGAATCTATTTTTTATTTATAAGTTTTAATTTAAAGCCGCATAGCCTTTGGATAGGCGTGATAGTGAAAAAAAAGGGCTCGGCGTGTTGCCGAGCCCTCGTGATTGGTGGGCTGGGGTCTATTGAAACATAGCTTGAAACCATTGCAAATGCTGATTTTCTGGATTCTTTGACGCGATTTGTTCCCCGATTTGTTCCCCGACTTTTTATTCACTGCAATGCAATTGAAAGAAATTTA
>JBILIR010000081.1:0-6401 GCA_044368955.1 Limnohabitans sp. | reverse complement strand
CTTTGCTCCTCGCGGCTAAAGGCCGCTCGCAATGACGAAGGTTGCTTCGGGGCTACGCCCCTCGCAATGACGACGAAGCGCAATGACGGGTTTAAACCACCCGCCCTGCCACCAAACGCAGCTGCCTGTCGCAAAGCGAGGCCAATCGCTCATCGTGGGTGACCACCACAAACGCGGTGCCCTGCTGCTGTGCCAATTGCAGCATCAAGGCAAACACGCTGTCGGCGGTGGCGCGGTCCAGGTTGCCTGTCGGCTCATCGGCCAATACACAAGCGGGTTGGGTCACCAAGGCACGGGCAATCGCCACACGCTGGCGCTCACCGCCCGACAACTCGCTGGGCGTGTGGTGAACTCGCTCGGCCAGCCCCACCGCTTCAAGCATGGCCTGCGCCTTCACGGCGGCGTCTTCGGTGGGCATACGCCGTATCCACAAAGGCATGGCCACATTGTCCAAGGCGCTGAACTCGGGCAGCAAATGGTGAAACTGGTAAATAAAGCCCAAGTGCTGGTTACGCAATCGCCCAAGCGTTGTGGCATCTAAACCTGCCAAGGCGTGGTCAAGCAAATGCACTTCCCCCGTGGTAGGTGTGTCCAAGCCGCCCAACAAATGCAGCAAAGTGCTTTTTCCCGAACCCGAGGTGCCCACCACCGCCAAGGTCTCACCTGCGTGAACTTGCAAATCGATACCCTGCAACACGGTCACGTCAATCACGCCCTCATGAAAACGTCGGCCCAAACCTTGGGCTTGCAACACGCACTTACTCATGGCGTAAAGCCTCCGCAGGATCAATGCGACTGGCTCGCCAGCTGGGGTAGAGCGTGGCCACCAAAGCCAGCACCAAAGCGATGATGACCACGGGACCGATGTCTGCCCACTGTGGGTCGCTGGGCATACGGCTGATGAGGTAGATGTCTTTGGGCAAGAAACTGGCACCCAAGGCATTTTCGATGGCCGGCACGATGCTGCCAATGTTGAACGCCACCAACAGCCCCAAACCTAAACCGGACAAAGTACCGATCACGCCCACCAGCGCCCCCTGCACCACAAAGATGCCCATGATGCTGGCCGGACTCGCACCCAAGGTGCGCAAGATAGCGATGTCGGCCCGCTTGTCGGTGACCGTCATCACCAAGGTACTGACCAGGTTGAACGCCGCTACTGCGACGATCAGCGTCAAGATGATGAACATCATGCGTTTTTCAATTTGCACCGCCGCAAACCAAGTGCGGTTGGCACGGGTCCAGTCGCGCACCATCACATCGTCACCCAAGACGGGCGAGAGTTCTGCCGCCACTTGCCGCGCCTGCTGCGCATCTTTCAATTTCACGCGGATACCGTTAGGACCTTCCAAGCGAAAAATCCGCTGAGCGTCTTCGATGTGCAGCAAAGCCAAAGAAGCGTCGTATTCATAGTGACCGGAGTCGAGCAAGCCCACCACGGTCAGTTGTTTCAAGCGTGGCACCACACCTGCAGGTGTAACTTGGCCACCTGGCGCCACCAAAGTGATGCGTTCGCCCACCTTCACACCCAAAGCTCTGGCCAATTCGGAACCCAAGACCACGCCAAAGCTGTCCGCTTGTAACTGCGACAACACCTCGGGACGCATCAGCGCCACCGCATCGGTGACCAATACCTCTTGGGCGGGATCGATGCCACGCACCACCGCACCACGCATGTCCTCGCCTTGCGCGAGCAGTCCTTGCGACAACACAAAAGTCGCACTGGCAATGACTTGCGTGTGCTGCGCCAACTTTTGCTGCAAAGCAGAGGGGTCTTGCAGCGAAGCGCTGCTGTAGGCCAACACCTCTACATGCGACAACACGCCCAACATGCGGTCGCGAACTTCCTTTTGAAAACCGTTCATCACGCTCAAGACAATGATGAGAGCCGCCACACCCAAGGCAATGCCCAGCATGGACACCGAGGACATAAAGGAGATAAAGCGGTTGCGCCGCGCCGCGCGGCCTGCACGGGTGTAGCGCCAGCCCACACGCAACTCAAAGGGAAGTCTAGAAAGATTCATGCAGGCAGATTGTGGCATCTTGCACAATCACCCTTATGACAGTTGCCTCCCCTTTGACCATTGTGGCTTTTGCCTTGCCTGCAGGCTTGGCTGCAGACCACCCCGAGGTTGACTATTGGCAACGGTCTTTGGACGAAGCATTTGCGCAGACCCCACCTGACCTTTGGCGGCTCGCACAGCGCATGAAAACCACCGCCCTGCCCGACAGCGCGATGAGTGCCTGCCATGAAGCGGCTTGGGCTCAGGCTTTGGGTTGGGATGTCAAAGATGGTCAAGTGCCCTTGGCCGCTTTCGCTGCACACACACAAGGCTTGCATTGCCCAACCGAACATGGCTGGGCATTTATCGATGCGGTCCACTGGCAGATCAGCCAAGGGCAGGTGAGTTTGAGTGTTCCCGCCCCCATCACCGCTTTTGAATCAGATGCTTTGCGCCAAGCCATGCAGCCGTTTTTAACCCAAGACGGGATTCACCTGCACCCCTACAACCCTGGGCGCTGGTTGGCGCACGCCAGCGAGTTCAAACACTTGAGCAGCGTGTCCTTGGACCGTGTCAACGGGCAACGCATCGACCACTGGCTGCAGCCCAGCAGCATCGCCGCCCAAACAGACGCCGAGCGCCTGTTGCGACGCTTGCAAAATGAGATGCAAATGCTGTTTTATACCCATGCCGTCAACGACCACCGTGCCGTGGCATTGAACTCGGTTTGGTTCAGCGGCACGGGAGAACTGCCCACGGTGGATGAGACAACTGTCAAGCGAAACATCGTTATGCACCAAGGCTTGCGTGAGGCGTGGCTGAGCCACAACCCCGAGGTGTTTGTGCCAGCTTTCACAAGGGTGTGGCAAGACACCATCGCCCCTGCACTTGCGCGGCAAGAGCAGGTGATGCTGTGTGAGCCCACGCGCAGCGTCCTGCTTCAAAATGCACCACAAGGCTTGCGCAGAAAACTTCAACAGTGGATGCGCCCACCCAAACTGTCGGACTTGCTGCGATGAAACTTCAGGTGCGCGATGTCCCACCACGCAGCGTGTGGGCTTTAGAGCAAAGCGGTGTGCATCCCCTGCTCGCACGTTTGTATGCTGCGCGGGGCGTGCATGACGCCAAGCAAATGGACGCCAGCCTTGGTCAATTGCTAGCCCCCGCTGGTCTCAAAGGCATTGACGCCGCCGCACAGTTGTTGGCAGACGCCATCGCACAGCAACTGCGCTTGTGCATCGTGGCTGATTACGACTGCGACGGCGCCACCGCTTGCGCCGTGGCCTTGCGCGGCTTGAAGCTCTTAGGTGCGCAACACGTGAACTTCATCGTGCCCGACCGCGTGGTCGATGGCTATGGTTTGACGCCTGAGATCGCCCAACGCGTTCACGCCAGCGGCGCACAGGTCTTGATCACCGTGGACAACGGCATCGCCAGCGTGAGCGGTGTGGAAGAAGCCAAGCGCTTGGGCCTGCAAGTCCTCATCACCGACCACCATTTGCCTGGCAGCGAGTTGCCCACGCCCCATGCCTTGGTCAACCCCAACCAACCTGGCTGCACTTTCGACAGCAAAAGCATGGCAGGGGTCGGTGTGATGTTTTATGTCTTGCTGGCTTTACGGGCCGAGTTGCGTGAACGAGGCGTTTTTGCCAAAGAAACCGAGCCCAAGCTTGACGGCTTGCTGCCCTTGGTGGCCTTGGGTACGGTGGCCGATGTGGTTTCGCTCGACGCCAATAACCGCCGCTTGGTGTCGCAAGGCTTGCTGCGTATGCGCAAAGGACAAATGCCCGCAGGTCTCGCGGCCTTGTTCAAAGTGGCCGCACGTGACGCCACCCAAGCCAGCAGCCAAGACATGGGCTTTGCGATTGGACCGCGCATCAATGCCGCAGGTCGTTTGTCCGACATGACCTTGGGCATCGAATGTTTGCGCACCGACGACAGCGAACTGGCATGGCGACTGGCGCAACAACTCGACACCATCAACCGCGAGCGCCGTTCTATGGAAGGCGATATGCGCGAACAAGCGCTGCTGATCGCCGAGTCCTTGATGGACGGCGATGAAATAGCACCTGCCGCGCTGTGCGTGTTCGATGAAGACTTTCACGAAGGCGTGGTCGGCATCATTGCGGGTCGCTTGAAGGACTTGCACTACCGACCTTGCTTTGTGTTTGCCTGCAGCCAGTCGCAGGGCCAAGCGGTGCTCAAAGGCTCTGGGCGGTCGATTGCCGGTTTCCATTTGCGCGACGCCTTGGACGCCATCACCAAACGCCACCCGAATTTACTGCTGCGCTTCGGTGGTCATGCCATGGCTGCAGGATGCACCTTGCTGGAAGACGACTTAGCCACCTTTGAGATAGCGTTGCAAGACATTGCTACCCAATGGCTGGACGCTGCCACCTTGGCGCAAACCTTGGCCACCGATGGCAGTTTGCCCCAGCAGTATGTGCGCCCCGATATGGTCAAGCACCTGCAAGCGCAGGTCTGGGGACAAGGCTTTGCACCGCCGATGTTTCAAGACACGGTGAATGTACTGAGCCAAAAAATTGTTGGCGAAAAACATTTGTCGCTCAAGCTTCAGCTGCACGGTCAACTGGTGGACGCGATATGGTTTGGTCGCACCGAGAGCTTGCCGGTGCAAGCCACCGTGGCCTACCGCCTCGACATCAACACTTGGCAAGGCATGGAAAAACTGCAGTTGCAGATCGAAGCCATGCAGCCCTTCTACAATTGAGCCGTGTCCATCCTCAACGCCGATCTGCATTGCCACTCCGTCGTCTCCGACGGCACCCTCACGCCCGAGGCGTTGGCAGCACGTGCCCACGCCAACGGTGTGGAGTTGTGGTCGCTCACCGACCACGATGAAATTGGCGGTCAGTCGCGAGCTTGCGCCGCGGCCCAAGCGCTGGGCATGGGCTATTTGCACGGCACCGAAATATCCGTCTCTTTTGCCGGTCGCACCGTGCATATCGTTGGTCTGGGCTTCGACCCCCAAGACCCGCGCATGCAAGAGGGGCTTCGCAGCACGCGCGGCGGTCGCCACGCCAGGGCCTTGGACATGGCGGCTGGCTTGGCCAAGGTGGGCATACACGGCAGTTTTGAGGGCGCACTCACCTTTGCTGGCAACCCTGACCTGATTTCTCGCACCCACTTTGCACGTTATTTGGTGGAAACCGGCGTGTGTGCGGACACCTATGAGGTGTTTCGCCGCTTCCTGACCGATGGCAAACCAGGCTATGTGGAGCACCGCTGGGCTGGTTTGGGTGACGCGGTGCGTTGGATTCGTGAATGCCAAGGCGTGGCCGTGATTGCCCACCCTGCCCGCTACGGCTTCACGCCCACCGAGGAATATGCGCTCTTTAGCGAGTTCAAAAAGCATGGCGGTCAAGCGGTAGAGGTTGTGACCGGCAGCCACTCAGCAGCAGAAGCCATCCAATACGCCGACATGGCGCGTGAATTTGGCTTGGCCGCCTCGCGCGGCAGCGACTTTCACAGCCCAGACGAGAGCCATACCGATTTAGGCGCTTTGCCTTGGTTGCCCGGTGACCTCACACCGGTGTGGGAATTGCTCACCCACCGCATCCAATAAGGCCGCGGTCTCCGCATGGCACAGCTGTTTCAAGTCCATCCGGACAACCCGCAAGCACGCTTGCTCAAACAAGCCGTGGCATTGCTCACCCAAGGCGGCGTGTTGGCCGTCCCCACCGATTCCAGCTATGCCTTGGTCTGCCATTTGGACGATAAAGCGGCGATTGACCGTTTGCGCCAAATTCGCGGGGTGGACGAGAAGCACCACCTCACCTTGCTGTGCCGCGACCTGCGCGAACTGGCGCTTTACGCCAAGGTGGACAACCGGCAATTTCGATTGCTCAAAACCGCCACCCCTGGCGCCTACACCTTCATATTAGAGGCCACCAAGGAAGTGCCGCGCCGCGTGGCTCACCCGCAGCGCAAAACCATTGGCCTGCGGGTGCCCGACCACACCACCTTGCTGGCGTTGCTGGAGATTCATGGCGCACCTTTGCTAGCAACCACCTTGATTCCCCAAGACGAAACCGAGCCCTTGAACGACGCCGAACTGATCCGCGAACGCTATGAACACCAAGTGGCTGCGGTGGTCGATGCCGGCGCTTGTAGCCTGCAAGCCACCACGGTGGTGGACCTCACGCCCATGGCTGACGGAGGTGAGCCAGAAGTTTTACGTCAAGGTTCAGGGAAATTAGAACTTTTAGGTTTATAAATTGCTCAAAATAGCTTAATTCAGGGTTTTTACGCATCCTAAAGCGCTTAAAAAAAGTTCTGATCACATACTTTTCACCAATAAATTGATAAAAATTAGTGAGAGAATACTTTTGTGAATTTCAATGAATTAGTTCAAACAATTGCCACCCATGCAATACC
>JBILIR010000080.1:0-6406 GCA_044368955.1 Limnohabitans sp. | reverse complement strand
ATGGTGGCGATGCCCATGCCGCCGCCCACACACAAAGTGATGAGGCCGCGTTTGAGTTGGCGCAGTTCTAACTCGTCGAGCAAGGTGCCCAGCAACATCGCGCCGGTGGCACCCAAGGGGTGGCCCATGGCGATGGCGCCGCCATTCACATTCACCTTGTCATGCGGGACGTTCATCTCCCGCATGAAGCGCATGGGCACAGCCGCAAACGCTTCGTTGATTTCAAACAGGTCGATGTCGTCAACAGTGAGTCCTGCTTTGGCCAAGGCTTTACGCGCCGCTGGCATGGGGCCGGTCAGCATGATGGTGGGGTCGGCACCCGACAAAGCTGTGGCCACAATGCGCCCACGCGGTTTCAAGCCCAGCGCTTTGCCCTTGGCTTCGCTGCCGATCAACACGGCCGCTGCACCGTCGACAATGCCCGAGGAGTTGCCTGCGGTATGCACATGGTCGATGCGCTCGACCTGCGGGTAGCGCGACAAAGCCACTGCGTCAAAACCCATCTTGCCCATCTCGGCAAAGCTGGGCTTCAATGCACCCAAGCCCTCCAAAGTGGTGCGTGGTTTGATGAACTCGTCGCGCTCCAACACAGCAAGGCCAATCTCATCGAACACAGGCATCACCGAGCGGTCGAATTTGCCAAGGCTTTGTGCTGCAGCGGCACGTTGCTGCGAGGTCAGTGCAAATTGATCCACATCTTCGCGGGACCAACCAGCCAAGGTCGCAATCAAATCAGCGCCAATGCCTTGTGGCGTGAAGCCTGTGGCCGCATTGGTGGCGGGGTCTTGCGCCCACGCACCGCCGTCAGAGCCCATGGGTACACGTGACATGCTTTCCACACCACCGGCCACCACCAAATCTTCCCAACCGCTGGCGACTTTTTGCGCGGCCATGTTCACCGCCTCTAGGCCTGAAGCACAAAAGCGGTTGATTTGAACGCCGGACACTCGGAAGTCCCAACCCGCTTTGAGCAAAGCGGTTTTAGGCAAAACTGAACCCTGTTCACCTACAGGAGACACACAACCCATCACCACATCGTCGACTTCGGCAGGGTCAAAATCGTGGCGAGCTTGCAGTTGGTTGAGCAATCCGCCCAGCAAATCCACGGGTTTGACGCCATGCAAGCTGCCGTCTTTTTTGCCTTTGCCGCGCGGTGTACGTACCGCGTCAAAAATCATGGCATGGGTCATAGGTCATCTCCTTGTTCTGTTGGAAGATGATAATTTAGTTAAGATGACCGCATGGCTCGCATCGAATCCCCACGCTCTCAACCACCACCTCAGGTTCAAGCAAAACCTCAGGCAAAGCCAAGACCTGAAGTTCCGAAAGAACTCAGGCAGATTGAGCCTGAGGTCAAACAGCCGCCCAGAAGCAGTGCGTCCAAAGGTTCAAGGGTAGATATCAAGGCCTGAGCTGCCATGAATGCCAGTGTTTTTTAAACGGCAAGAAATACAGTTGAATTAAAAAGAACGTGGCAAGCCAAGTACATGTTCGGCCATGTAGGCATAAATCAAATTAGTAGAGATGGGCGCCACTTGGTACAAACGGGTTTCGCGAAACTTTCGCTCAACATCGTATTCACTGGCAAAACCAAACCCGCCATGGGTTTGCAAACACACATTGGCGGCCTCCCATGAGGCTTTGGCGGCCAAGTATTTCGCCATATTGGCTTCTTTACCGCAGGGCTGAGTTGCATCAAAAAGCTCGCAAGCCTTCCAACGCATCAGATTGGCTGCTTCGGTTTCCATGTAAGCATCTGCAATAGGGAATTGAACACCTTGGTTTTGCCCAATGGGTCGGCCAAAAACCACCCTGTCCTTGGCATAGCGACGGGCGCGGTCGATGAACCAATAAGCGTCACCAATGCATTCGGCCGCAATCAAAATGCGCTCGGCATTCAAGCCGTCCAAAATGTAGGAAAAGCCTTTGGCTTCTTCGCCAATCAAGTTGTCTGCAGGAATTTCCAGTTGATCAAAAAAGACTTCATTGGTTTCATGGTTGACCATATTACGAATGGGCTTGATGGTCATGCCATGTTTTAAGGCCATGTTCACATCCACAATGAAAATGGACATGCCTTCGCTTTTGCGTTTGACTTGGTCTAGGGGCGTCGTTCGTGCCAACAAAATCATCAGGTCTGAATGTTGAAGGCGAGAAATCCACACTTTTTGACCATTGACCACATAGCGGTCGCCGCGCTTTACCGCAGTGGTTTTGAGCTGGGTGGTGTCGGTGCCGGTGGTGGGTTCGGTCACTGCCATGGACTGCAGTCGCCATTCACCGGTCGCTATTTTGGGAAGGTAATGGGCCTTTTGCTGCGCAGAGCCATGGCGCAAAAGGGTGCCCATGTTGTACATCTGACCATGGCATGAGCCGGCGTTGCCCCCGCTGACATTGATTTCTTCCATGATGACAGACGCTTGCGCCAAACCCAGCCCAGAGCCGCCGTACTCGGCAGGAATCAAAGCAGCCAACCAGCCAGCACCTGTTAGCGCCTCTACAAAAGCTTTTGGGTAGGCGCGTTGCTCATCGATGTTTTGCCAGTAAGTTGCATCAAAACCAGCGCACAAGGCCCTGATGGCGTCGCGCAATTCTTGGTGTTCGTCAACTGGTGGTAGTTCAGTGGTCATCTGTGTCATTTCAATTCAGCATCAGCTTGCATTGTCAGCCAATCTTGGTGGTCCTGTGCCCATAAGCGACAGCGAATGCCATCCGAATGCATTTGGGCATTCACCCGCATACGCCGCTGGTCTGCACACTCAAAAATAGGGCGTACAGCTTTGAACGAAAAGCGTTTGACGGTTCTGTCGGTATGCTGACCCAGCAGATCCATTAACAAGGTAGCGATCAACGGCCCGTGGACCACCAAACCTGGATAGCCCTCGACCTCGCTGGCGTATTTGCGGTCGTAATGAATGCGGTGTGCATTGAAGGTCAATGCCGAATAGCGAAACAACAAGACATCCTCTGGCACGACATCACGGCTCCACACTTCGCAAGCGCTATGACCAGTTTCAACCATGGTGTGCGCTGCAACCGGCGGCAAAGGTTTGTCAGTTGGTGCAGCATGGTCTCGGTAAACAATGTCGTGGGTTTCGCGCAAACACAAACCTTGTGCGCCGTGGTACTGATGTTCTACACAAACAAACACCAAGTCACCACCGCGCCCCTTTTTGGGTGTGACAGATTGAATCGACGAGGTTCGCGTGAGCGTTTCGCCCACATGGATTGGGGCGATAAAGTCTAGGCTGCCACCCGCCCACATGCGCCTAGGCAGGGGCACTGGGGGTAAAAAACCGCCACGCTTGGGATGTCCGTCCTCGCCCAGTTCCGACTGCTTGGTAGAGGGCAAAAAATACAGCCAATGCCACAAAGGTGGCAAGGGGTCACCTTCCTTGGGCAAGGCGTCGTCTTTGTCGAGCAATGCAGACATAGACCGCACAGGTGCGACTGTGATGCTGTCTTGGCGGGTTTCTTTTTTGCCAACCCAAGCGCTTAAAAGTGATGTGTCAAATTCAGTCATCAAAACACCGAGTGCTCACCCAATTGCACATTTGCTTGACCGGTGAGCAATTGGTCGTAATGCGCAAACAAGGTTTGTGTGCCAAATGAAGGCGTGGCCTGGGCGTCATAGCGCAAGCTTTGCGCATCCCACACCAACATGGATTCGGTGGCGTAGTAGCGGCCAATGCGAGCGAGTTCGGCTTTGGCCGCCAAGCTTGGGATGAACCACCCAAGAATGTTCAACACTTGAATGATGACATCCAACAACGCGACAGGAACGTGCTTGTATTTTGGTGTCTTGCCCATGGCTTTGAACAAATACTCACCCTGCTGCAAAGGAGTGATGGCATCGCCAGGTCCACCGATGGGAAGAATTTGATTGTGCTTGCCAGGGTCGCTCAGACATTCAGCAATGAACATGCCAAGATCGTGGTCGCTGATCGGTTTGCAAGCGGTGAGCTGTCCGTCTGCAAACAACAAGAACGGCTTGTTCTGTTGCAGCCTTTTGATTTGCCCCGACAGCGACTTGAAAAAAGCAGTGGGGCGAACAATGGAATACACCAAACCAGATTCGCGTAACTCTTTTTCAAAAGCCAGCTTAGCCTGTTGAAAGGCCAGCAAAGGTTTTTGCACACAAATGGCGGACAGCAAAACAAACTGCGCGATGCCTGCCTCTTTGGCAATTTGGAGTAACTGTGAATGTGCTTGGTAGTCAATTGCCCATGCATCTTTGGGCGCACCGGTGCGTGAAGCCATGCACGAAACAAAGGCATCAAAGCGCTCGCCTTGTAAGCCCTCGTTCGTTACAGATTCAATGGACTGCACATCGCCAAAGCGAACCACCGCGCCTGCAAGTAACTCGCGGGTTTGGCTTTGTGCAGACGGGCCATTCACACCGGCTTTGTGGCGCACAAAGCAAACCACCTCGTGGCCGCGCTCTAGCATGGCTTTGCAAGTGGCTTGACCAATGGTGCCGGTGGCACCGAATAAAAGTACGCGCATAAGTGCGTGAGTTTAAATCGCGAACTTTAGGGGGTAAAGAAAGATAGGAGGGTAGCTGGCGGAAACGAAGGGAGATTCTGTAGTCTAGAAAAAACCTATTGATTCTAATAGATATAAGGGTTTCAGAGGGGTACATGTGGTGAAAACATGTGGTGAAATGCTAAAAGTTCGCCACAATTTAATATAATGAAAAAGTTCTCAGCAAATCACCTTGAACTTCGGTACAGAACCTATTTCGCAGTTCTATACATCCCGAAAGATGTCCAAGTCTCACTTGGCAAGTCTAAGTTCTTTGAGACTACTGGCACTGGAGACTTCAAGGTTGCACAGTCAATCGCATCAATGAAGGTCATCAAATGGAAAGCAGAGATTGCAAATGCTCGAACCAAGTCAGACGATCCAGTTATCAATTCCGCAACAGAATTGAATCGACTTCTGAAAACAAAGTCCTCCCCTACTCACCTTGTCAAAGAAGTCATCGAAGAAGAAACGCAAAGAATTCGACATGAACAAGGTGAATTGCACTCTGACACTTTCCGAAGCATTGCAGTGGGCGAAAGCAAGGTACTGAAAGAATTCTTGTCCCCTTGGAAAAGATATCAACAAGACCGGGGACTTTCAGCAAAGAACATTGACCAGATGTTCGGTGACATTGAGTTGATGACTGAATTCATTCCAACAACCAACTTGATGACATACGAAAAAATTCATCCAACAATCAAATATCTTGCTAAAAAAGGAAATCTCTCTGCGTCATCTGTAAATCGAATCGTCAAGTCAAATCGAAACTTCTTCAAATATTTGCAAACAATTGAGATCATTCCAGAACAGTTAATTAGTCCATTCACAGTTCCAAATGAGTTCAAGGTCAGCAAGAGACCAAACTCAAAATCAGTTCACAAGACTCAATCATGGATAAATTTTGAAGACCACGAAGTTGTGAATCTTTATCAAGAGGCACTTCTTCGAGGTGAAGAAACACTTGCACAACTCATAAAGATTGCTGCATATACAGGTGCTCGAATCGAAGAAATTTGTTCATTGAAAAAAGCACAAGTAAATTTACAAAAAAACTCTATTCAAATCATCAACGCAAAAACTGATGCAGGAAACCGAGTTGTACCGATTCACAAAGAATTAAAAACTGACCTCAAGAATTTACTAAAGAACGATGTTGATGACTATGTAATCCCACAACTCACTTTCAACAAGTACGGTGACCGTTCAAACGCAATCGGTAAGAAATTTGGAAGACTCAAGAAGTTACTTGGATATGGTGACAGATATGTCTTTCACTCAATCAGAAAGACAGTCACGACACAACTTGAAAATGCAAATGTGAACGAGAACATTACAGCAGACATTCTTGGTCACGAAAAACCGAGGATTACTTACGGTCAGTACAGTGGTGGTGCAACTCTCAAAGTCAAAGAAGAGGCACTTTCACACTTAGCATATGACTTCAGTCAAGAAATTCAGTCACCTAACAAACTGGCAGGCAAGAAGACCCTCACAAAGTCATCCTCCTCCCCAAAACTTCCCAAAGTGCCGACAAAACCGATAAAGTCTGCTACAAAGACAACTAAGACACGCACAGGAACGACCGGAAAGAGTTCTACAGTAGTTCGAAAAGTGGTCTAGTAGTATGAGTTGCAGTTCAGTTGAAAACTTCAAGGAAAGACGGAGATTCAAATGTCTATTTGGAACCGTGCAACTATCAAGTTTCAGTACTCAATAAAAGGAAACTTGAAACATCGTTCATTCGCATCAATAACGACTCAGGTTTATGGCAATACTGCGAGTACTGCTATGCATACATTAGTTGAGATGTATCCTGACTGGGAAAAAAATGAGATTTTTGAGATTGAGTGGAAAACATGAAAATTAACAAATATCCTAA
>JBILIR010000126.1:0-5291 GCA_044368955.1 Limnohabitans sp. | reverse complement strand
ATGCGGTAAAAAAGCAAGGTGTGGGGGAAGTCCGCTTTGAGGCCCAGGTACTGGGCGATCATGGGGGTATGACCTGAGGGGTCTGACATGCGTGTTAATCAGTAAGAAGATTTTTTTGTTAAAAACAGACTGCTAATTTGAGCATTATCTGACCACAGACTCAGATTCAAGCTATTTGTATAAATTGTGCGCTGTTCACCAAAGTCTTTTCACTTTTTAGGCATCACCACAGAATGAATCCAGCAAGGGTCAACTGGAGAATGCTGTGGTTAAAAGAATGGACGTTATGGGCAGTGCAATCACCGTCACTTCCCAAAACGGGCAAGACTATATTTGCTTGACAGACATGGTGAAAGCCAAGGACGGCGAGTTTTTCATATCGGATTGGTTACGCAACAGGAATACGATCGAATTCTTAGGTATCTGGGAGACGGTTTACAACGCCAGTTTTAATCATGGCGAATTCGCCACAATTAAAAATCAAGTTGGATTAAACAGTTACAAACTCAGCGTGAAAGAGTGGACTCAAAAGACCTGTGCCATCGGTCTTCAAGCGACAGCAGGTCGCTATGGGGGTACTTATGCCCATAGGGATATTGCCTTTGAGTTTGGCATGTGGATCAGCCCCAAGTTCAAAATTTACCTGATCAAAGAATTTCAGCGCTTAAAGGTTGAAGAATCCCGCGCTGCTTCCATGGATTGGAGTTTTCAGCGAACACTTGCCAAAGTAAATTACAAAATCCACACCGACGCCATCAAGGATCACCTTATTCCCCCGCTTTTAACTCAATCCCAGACGAGCATGGTCTATGCCAGCGAGGCCGATCTTCTGAATGTGGCTTTGTTTGGGAAAACAGCGGCTCAGTGGCGAAAAGCGAATCCCCAGCTTGAAGGCAATATACGAGACCATGCCCAGTTAGAGCAGTTGGTGGCGCTGTCTAACTTGGAAAGCATCAATGCTGTTTTTATTCACCAAGGTTTAGGTGCTCCACAGCGATTGAAACAACTTAACTCGATTGCCATCTCTCAAATGAGATCACTTGTGGGCGTCAAGTCGATCCCAAAGCTTCAAAAATAATTACTCGCCGTCAGCCAAATCTTTGCGCAGCTGCCCGATCAACTCGGCGGCGACAGCCTTGTCTTCGGCGCTGGCGAACTTGGAGTACTTCTGCAGCAGGGTCACCAGTTGGGCGTAAATTTTTGGGTTGGCTGCCATGCATTCGCGTTGGTACAAATAGTCGGCGTCGCCGGTGAAGTTGCCGACCAACCCGCCAGCTTCGGTGATCAGCAAGCTGCCGGCTGCCATGTCCCAAGGATGCAGGCCGGTTTCAAAAAAACCATCACAGAATCCTGCAGCCACATAGGCCAAGTCAAGGGCGGCAGCCCCTGGGCGACGCAAGCCAGCCGTGCGTTTCATCACCTCGGACATGAGCTTGAGGTAAGTGGCGTAATCATCGTCAGGGCGAAACGGAAAACCCGTGCTGATCAGACACTCTTGCAAGCGGATGCGCTTGCTCACACGCAAGCGGCGGTCGTTCATGAAAGCGCCGCGACCACGTGTGGAGGTGAACAAATCGTTGCGGGTGGGGTCGTAGACCACGGCTTGCTCTATGCGTCCCTTGCTTTGCAAGGCGATGCTGATGCAATAAAAAGGGAAACCATGGATAAAGTTGGTGGTTCCGTCCAAGGGATCGATGATCCAAACGTTCTCCGACTGCGGGTTGCCGCGCGTCTGGCCCGACTCCTCAGCCAAGATGCCGTGGTCGGGGTAGGCGGTCAGCAAGGTGTCGATGATGATGTTCTCGCTGGCTTGGTCGACTTCGGTGACAAAGTCATTGGCCATTTTTTGCGAGACACGAACCGACTCCACGTCAAGCGCCGCACGGTTGATGATGACCCCCGCAGCACGTGCAGCCTTGATGGCCACATTCAGCATGGGGTGGATAGACGAGGAAGAAGCGATCATGGGAGTGGGCAGCAGGCCTGTGTTGTGCGCAGAAGTGCTGCGTGAGAAACCAAAAAAACACGCCCGGCAAAGCGGGCGGCGACAATAGCCTTCATTTTAGTCCCTATGCACACCCGCTTCATCCTGATCGAAACCAGCCACGCCGGCAATGTCGGCGCCACGGCCCGCGCCATGCGGGTCATGGGCTTTGACGACTTGGTCTTGGTGGCCCCGCGCTGGGCCAATGTGCTGCGGCGCGAAGAAACCATCCAACGTGCCAGCGGTGCCTTGTATGTGTTGGAAAAGGCCCGTATCGTGGCGACGCTTGACGAGGCCTTGGACGGCATGACCCACCTATGCGCCACCGCCATGACGCCGCGTGACTTCGGTCCGCCTACGCTTTCGCCGCGAGAACATTTCGCCACCTTGCCAGCGCCTAAGGGCGAGGGCGGCATGGCGTTTTTGTTTGGCTCCGAACGCTTCGGCATGAAAAACGAGGACGTTTACCGCTGCCATGCAGCCTTGAGCATCCCGACGGACCCCCGTTTTGGCTCGCTCAATTTAGCCAGCGCCGTGCAGGTGGTGGCCTACGAATGGCGCTTGGCCTTAGGTGGTTTTGCTGTGCAATACGCCACCACACCACCCAGTCACGCAGACGCTTCGCAGGTGGCAGGGATGTTGCAACACCTCGAGCAATCTTTGGTGGACATAGGTTTTTTAGACCCTGCGGTCCCCAAAAAGCTCATGCCACGCTTGAACCAGTTGTTTAACCGCGCGGGTTTGAGCGAGGAAGAAGTCCATATCTTGCGAGGTATTGCCAAGGCCATGGCGCAGTCTGCCAAAGGAAAAAGTTAGACTCTTTGTATGTTTTCAAGAATTCGCGCCGACGCCCAAACCATCCTTGACCGAGACCCTGCCGCCCGTGGTTGGCTGGAGGTTCTGACCTGCTACCCAGGTCTGCATGCCTTGTTATTTCACCGCATTGCCCATGCTTGCTGGGGTGCCAGACTGTTTTGGTTGGGTCGGTTTATTTCGCACCTTTCACGGTTTTTCACCGGCATTGAAATTCACCCAGGTGCGGTTATTGGTGAGCGGGTGTTTTTCGACCATGCCATGGGCGTGGTGGTGGGCGAAACCGCTGAAATTGGCGACGGTTGCACGATTTACCAAGGCGTGACCTTGGGAGGCACCTCGCTTTACAAAGGTACCAAGCGCCACCCCACCTTGGGCAAAGACGTGGTGGTCAGTGCGGGCGCCAAAGTCTTGGGCGGCTTCACCGTGGGCGACGGCGCCAAAATTGGCAGCAATGCGGTGGTCATCAAGCCGGTACCTGCTGGGGCCACGGCCGTTGGTATTCCAGCCCGCATCATCCAAAGCCAAACCGGCGAAAGCGCCGATGTGGCCAAACCCAAACCCACATTCAGCGCCTACGGCATCACCCAAGACGACGACCCTGTCAGCCAAGCTTTGCGCGGGTTGATCGACTACACGGTAGAGCAAGACAAGCAAATCGCATTGCTTTGGCAGGCTTTGGCGAAATTGGCCTCATCCGCCCCTGGGTCTGAAGACTTTCTTCCCAAAGAAGCGGCAAAATTTGCCCATTTAGAAATTGAAAAACTTAATAAGTTAATCGATTAGCGCCAATTTACAAGGTCAAATAAAGACTTTGTTAATTTTGTCGATATTTAGGCATGGCTAATTTCATCAAAATCCACCCCCATTACCTGATGTTGGTGAGGCACCATCCTGAAACCTTTGCAGGTAAGCTGTCCTTTAGCGTGGAGCAGTACGGATTGATCGTCCACGACTTCGTGTTCGATTTACAACTCACCCCCCCTAACGAGCATTACGAGAATTGGCGTTTTATTTGCGAAGAACCTGCTCAACTGAACGTGCCCAACTTTGTGCTTTTTTTAATGTCGATTGAGAACTATATTTTCACGACCTTGAATTTTTCGCCTATAGAAGCTGTCAAGGTCGCTGAGGCTCCCAAAAAGGGCATCATGAAGATCTTGTCACCCAAGAAAGAGCCGTTTCGCTTGTTTTTCAAAGACATGTTCTTTGATATTCACACCAACGATCTCAAGCAAAAAGGCAAATAAGCGCTGTCAGTGAGACTGCCACGCCCTTCGGGCTCGCAGTGACCTGTTACGTATTGCGGCAGTGCCCGACGGCTATGCTGCACTGCCCGATGTTTATTGCGTACGCATAGCCGACTTGGGCCTGAAGGCATTGCAAACTTCGTCCTGCGTTTGCAAATAAGGGCCACCTATCAAGTCGATGCAATAGGGTACGGCGGCAAATATGCCGTTCACCACCACCTCGCCTTGGGCATTTTTCAAGCCACCCAAGGTCTCGGTGATGGACTTAGGCTGGCCGGGCAAGTTGATGATCAAGCTTTTGCCGCGAATGACGGCGACTTGCCTTGACAAAATCGCGGTGGGCACAAAGCGCAGACTGATTTGCCGCATTTGCTCGCCAAAGCCAGGCATTTCTTTGTCTGCCACAGCCAGCGTCGCCTCGGGGGTGACGTCACGCGGCGAAGGACCGGTACCGCCAGTGGTCAGAACCAAGGCGCAGCCCGCATCCACCAGTTCAATCAAGGTTTGGCTGATGAGGGCTTGTTCATCCGGAATGAGGCGAGACTCAAAGTGCAAAGGGTTTTGCAGAGCTTTGCCCAGCCATTCTTGCAAGGCGGGCAGGCCTTTGTCTTCATACACGCCACCTGAAGCGCGGTCGCTGATGGAAACGATGCCTATGCGTACAGGGTCTAAACCATCAACGGGGGTCATACACACGCTCTTCTTGGGCTTGCAGCGACTGCAGCAAATGCTGCCTGAGGATTTGAAATATGTCTCGGTAGGCACGACCTTGTCGTGGCAGCAGGCCTTGCGACACCGCTGCTTTGTCCGGTAGGCCATCTTTGCGGGCTTGACGCAGCAAGGCCCGCAGTTGCTGGCTGTCAGTGCCTGGGTAGCTGCTCTGCCACTCTTCCATGGCGCTGTCGTCTTTAAGCAATCGCTCCCGCCATACCTCGGCCAAGTGCAGCAACTGGGTTTCTTCAGCGCTGCCGTTGTGCTGCACGCTCAAGGCGTCGCGCATGGCCTCCACTTGCGTGCTGTCGAGCTTGCGCATGAGCTTGCCCACATATTGCATTTGGCGGCGTTTGCCCTCGAAATCGGTGATTTTTTTGGCACTCAGCACCGCTTCGTGCAGCAAGTCGGGCAGGTGACCCAGTGCCAGCAACTGTTGCATCAGGTCGGTGCGCAAGTCCAGCAGGTCTTCGCCGAGTTTTTGCAACTCGTTGCTTTTTTGCTTTAAATCGGTTTTGCTGATCAGGTCGTCG
>JBILIR010000079.1:0-6514 GCA_044368955.1 Limnohabitans sp. | reverse complement strand
TCAGGCCTCCGCACTTCTGCCCTTCATCGCAAACAAACCCTGAGGTCGTTTTTGAATGAAGATGATGATCAACACCAAGACCGCAATCTTGGCAAGGACAGCGCCGGTCCAACCCTCTAAGAATTTATTCAGAACACCCAAGCCCAGTGCAGCGTAGACCGTGCCAGCCAACTGACCCACACCGCCCAGCACCACCACCATGAAGGCGTCGACGATATAACCCTGACCCAGGTCGGGACCGACATTACCGATCTGGCTCAAGGCACAACCCGCCAAGCCTGCAATGCCTGAACCGAGCGCAAACGCATAGGTGTCAATTCTTGCGGTGTTCACACCCATGCACGAAGCCATGGCGCGGTTTTGTGTCACACTGCGAACAAACAAACCCAAGCGGGTTTGGCTGATCAGCAAGGTCATGCCAATCAATACAGCCATTGCAAACAACACAATCAAGATACGGTTCCAAGGCAAGCTGAGGTTGGAGAGCACCTGTATGCCGCCACTCATCCAGCTTGGGTTTTCAACCGCCACGTTTTGTGCGCCAAACAAAGAGCGAACAGCCTGCATCAATATCAGGCTGATGCCCCACGTGGCAAGCAGGGTCTCCAAAGGGCGGCCATACAAAAACCGCAGCACACTGCGCTCAAGCACCGCACCAACAGCAGCAGCGGTCAAAAACGCCATAGGCAGCGCTGCCAACAAATACCAGTCGAATGCGTTGGGCAGGTATTGCCTGAACATGACTTGCACCACATAAGTGGCATAAGCACCCACCATCATCAACTCACCATGCGCCATATTGATGACGCCCATCAAGCCATAGGTGATGGCCAAGCCCAAAGCGACCAATAACAAAATCGAGCCCAAGCTGATGCCGGTGAACACCACGCCCAAACGCTCGCCCCAGGCCAATGCATCCTTGATCGTGGCAAGCGATGCGATGATTTGGGCTTTGACTTTGGGGTCGGTTTCAACACCGAGTTGTTGGTTCAATAACAACTGCGCTTCAGGGCTTTTCGCTTGCCCCAATGTTTGGGCTGCTTGCAAACGCTCTTGAGGGTCAGCCACGCTGATGGCCATGGCCGCCTTGGCCAACATCAATGCATTTTTCACTTGCTGGTTGGTTTCAACTTGCAAAGCCTTGTTGATCAAAGGCAATTTAGCCGCGTCGGGCTCTTTGGCCAAAGCCATGGCGGCTTGTAAACGAATCTTGTCATCAGGGTTGAGTAGCTTTAAAGCTGCCAAGGCCGCATCAATTTCACCGCGCATACGGTTATTGCTGATCACATCTTCTGCATCGCTCGGCATGGGAATTTCAGCGGCAGTCACAGCGTCATAAGCTTTGCCATCGCGCAACACAAACACTTGTTTGCCTGCGACTTTGACAGCGTCATCTGCAAGTGCTTGTAGGAAAACAGCAGTGGCTGCATCCGCTTCTTGCAACGCTTGGTTCAAAATTTCTAAACGGCTGTCGGTTTCACCTTGCACCATGCCAATGGCTTGGGTGTTGGTCAGTGCTTGAGCTAAAGAGAAACTCAAACAACTGCATAAAAAGACAAAGCTCAACCTGATGCGGATGGTCCACATGCGACAACTCTCGGGAAAAGGGGAATGGCGAGTAAAGAATTTGAAAAGGTCAGTGGCATCTCGCCCAGCCACTGACCTTTGTCACACGAGATTACTTCTTGGCAGGTTCGTCGGGCTTGACGTCGTTGCCAGGAATGAAGGGGCTCCATGGCTTGGCTTTCACAGGACCAGGTGTTTTCCAGACCACATTGAACTGACCATCGGCCTTGATCTCACCAATGAAAACAGACTTGTGCAAATGGTGGTTTTTCTCATCCATCTTGCTGGTGATACCGCTAGGTGCTTTGAAGGTTTGACCTGCCATGGCAGCGATGACTTTGTCGACATCGGTGGACTTGGCTTTTTCAACTGCTTGCTTCCACATATTGATACCTATGTAAGTGGCTTCCATGGGGTCATTGGTCAAAGCTTTGTCTTTGTGGCCAGCAATACCCTTGGCTTTGGCGTAGTCAGACCATTTTTTGATGAAGGCATCGTTGGTGGGGTTCTTGATCGATTGGAAATAGTTCCAAGCAGCCAAGTGACCGACCAAGGGTTTGGTGTCAACGCCACGCAACTCTTCTTCACCCACCGAGAACGCAACAACGGGAACGTCTTTGGCTTTCAAACCCGCATTGCCCAGTTCTTTGTAGAAAGGCACATTGGAGTCACCATTGATGGTGGAGACCACAGCGGTTTTGCCGCCAGCTGAAAATTTCTTGATGTCAGCCACAATGGTTTGGTAATCCGAATGACCAAACGGTGTGTACTTTTCATCGATGTCAGACTCTTTCACGCCTTTGCTGATGAGGTAGGCGCGGAGAATTTTGTTGGTGGTACGGGGGTAGACATAGTCGGTACCGAGCAAAACCCAACGCTTGGCAGAGCCACCATCTTTGCTCATCAAATAGTCAACAGCTGGGATAGCTTGTTGGTTAGGCGCAGCACCTGTATAAAACACGTTTTTGGACAACTCTTCGCCTTCGTACTGCACAGGGTAGAACAACAGACCGTTCATTTCTTCAACCACGGGCAACACGGATTTGCGTGATACCGACGTCCAGCAACCGAAGATGACAGCTACTTTGTCTTTGCCCAGCAGCTGCTTTGTTTTCTCTGCAAACAAAGGCCAGTTGGATGCGGGATCGACCACCACAGGCTCGAGTTTTTTGCCCAGCACGCCGCCCTTGGCGTTGATTTCATCAATGGCCATCAACACAGTGTCTTTCAACACGGTTTCAGAGATGGCCATGGTGCCAGAGAGGCTGTGCAACACACCCACTTTGATGGTGTCTGCAGCGTGTGCAATAGAAAGTGTCAGAGATCCACTGACCAAGGCTGCAGCAGCGGCCAAGGTTTTGAGATGGTTGCGACGGTTCAGCATGAGAGTAACTCCAAGTCGTTCGAGGTTGAAAAGAAACGCGCCTTGTGGGCTACGCCCTTTAGCCTTTGCAAGGCTTATGCCAACCCGTGACTATTGGAATATTGAGCTGTTCAGGTGCATTCATAGATGTCACCTGCCTGTATTGCACCAAACACGCACCCATAAATGGTGCGTGAAGAGATTTCAGCGCTAAATCAGGGCTCTGATCTCTGCTGGTACATTTTTATTTGATTCGAACCACAGATGCAGAAAACTTGGATTTTGGATCTGCTTTTTTCTGACTGCTGACTGCGTTGCTTTCGCCCAAAGCTGACTCAAGTGCATCTTTGGCAGTGTTGATGCTATGGGCGACTTCCTCAATGGAACAGCGTTTGTCCATGGAGCGATTTCGAATAATCTTGAAAGCCTCGACATCGCTGATACCGCTGGTGTCCATCAGAAAACGCTTTGCCTGCTCAACCACTCTGACGGACTCAACCCGTCCTTCAAGTTTATTGATGCGCTTGAGCAGATCTTCACGAACTTTGTGCTGATTCACTGCAAGCACAATGGCTGACAGCACGCCAAAAGGCTTGACTGGAGAAAAAAGCAGGGCTGAAGAATTCAATTGGCAAGCCAAGTCAAGCACCGTGGGGCTTTCAAATTGCAAGACAGACACCACAATTTTATTTTTCAATGCCTTCAGCAAGGTCTTGTCTATTTTGATAAATGCTTCGGGCACCAAGGCCAGCACCACCAGATCAACTGTGAGCAATTCACTCAACACTGGAGGCCACACTTGCTGATAGGGCATGCCCAAGCGCTCAAGTTGCTGAGAAATCAAACGGCATTCAGCGCCAAGTGGGTGGCATAAGCCCACTTGCATCTGGCGCAAACCAGCAACTACATCTCGCTGTTCCATATACCCTCCTTGGCGACAATTATCTGCAAACGAGACACAAGGCACTCACCGATAAAGTGAGACTACAAAGCAGAAATGGCATAGGACATCAAATACGGGTCTGGCCGTACCGTCCTCTTGGATTCCTTCACAATTTCAAAATCACCATCTTCCCTGGATCTGCCAATGCGGGAATACACCCAGCAATGGTTGTTATCGGGGTCAATTCGAACACGGCCTTGTGGCGCTTCTACTTCCATACCGCGCAAAACTTTGAGCAGACTGTCTGTGTGGGCATCATCTGCTTCAATC
This sequence comes from Limnohabitans sp., assembly GCA_044368955.1. Lineage (GTDB taxonomy): Bacteria > Pseudomonadota > Gammaproteobacteria > Burkholderiales > Burkholderiaceae_C > Limnohabitans. Next base: position 2,372 of record JBILIR010000079.1, on the reverse strand, counting down.
AAGGCTTTTGCAAATAGCATAACTTGAAAGTATGCTGATTCCCAGCATTGATTGATAGGCACTTCGCTGGTGTGGGTAGCCAATTGCTGCAACGAAGGAATGGGGGACTGCTTGAGCAGCGAGGCAAAGAAAGGCGCCGCGGTGAAGTGGTCGGCTCTTGCAAATGGTTGCATGCTCGCCAACTCCGCTTCAGAGGTGGTCAAACTGGCTATCGGCAATGTAAGCGGCTGCAAACCTGCTTGGGCATATGTTTCATAAAAAGCCGCAGTCGACGACCCGACCACTGTCGAGAAAATAAAGTCAGGTTTACACGCAGCAATGTCCTCAACCACAGGTCTGAACTCAGCATGCAGTGCTTCGATACTGAGGTAATGTTCACCCATGATTTTTCCGCCAAAACCGTTGACCATGTCTTTCATGATGCGGTTTGACTCGTAGGGGTAAACATAGTCAGAGCCAACCAAATAACAATTTTTACCAAACTTCGAGAACATGAATTCAGCCAAGATGATGATGTTCTGGTTTGGACAAGCACCGGTATAAATCACATTGGGTGAAAACTCAAAGCCCTCGTACAAGGTGGGATAGAAAAGCAGTTTGTTGTATTTTTCAATGACAGGCAGCACAGACTTGCGGCTGATCGATGTGTAACAACCGAATATGACACCAACCCCCTGCTCGGTGATCAACTTTTCACTCATCATTGAAAAAAGATAAGGATCAGATTGGGGATCCATGTAAAACGGCTTAACCTCTAAACCATACGCTGACAACAGAATATTTGCCTCGTCAATCGCCAGCAAAGTTGCATGCAACTGGGTTTTCTCAATCACGGAGGTGGCACCTGTTTGCGAAAAAAGTACGCCCACAGGGATAACGGTCTTCATGTAAAACTCTTTCTAATTTTTTTCAACACATTGCGCATGGCCAATTCAATATTGTCAGCCTCGCAAACCACAGTATGCGACAGGCCGAAGATTTTCTGACAAATCTGGCCTTGCAAAGATCCTATTTTCAAACACATCACGCTCACGCCTTCTTCTCTCAATTGGGCCACGACAAATTGGCTGTCTTGCCATAAATAATTTTCATCTACGCAGTCCACATCACTGGGCACACCATCGGTCAACACCAGCACCATGGGTTGCTGTAACCGGTTTGTACACAAACTGCTCATGTGTCGCAGTGCAGCACCAAGCCTGGTTGAATAGGAGGCCTGCAGGCCTTGCAACTCGTGGCGCTGAGTATCGGTCCATGGTGTAACAAAATCCTTGTGCAGGGTAATGCTGACTTCGTCTTTGGTGTTGGAATGAAAACTTGAGACTGCAAACGGAATACGTGCCGATTGGAAAAAATCCCCCAAATAGGTAATGGCTTTTTTTTCCAGATCGAGAATGCTCGTGAAACTTCCTGCAATACGGTCATTGGCAGATTCAGAGGCATCTATCAGCACCATCACACCGGCACTCAATTGCTGTCGCTGCCACTGCAAAAAAATATTTTCATCCGGAGAAATTTCACAGCGCAAATCGATATTGCGCTCTATGGCTTTGTCAAGCCACAGTTGTTCGCTGGCATCAACGGATGTCTTGAACTCTCCTCGATTGGCACGCTTTCTGAGGGATTTCAAATAAGCCGTCTGTGCAGCTCGCAAGGGCACACGTTTGAATCCAGAAGCAGGCAACAAACCCAAGTGGTTCACGGTCACGTAAGCCTTATTCAAGTTTTTAGCCTGTGCATCCCATTCGTCATAGTAAAAAATCAGTTTCTCTTGCTTGGGTGCAAGATCGGGCTCTGAGGGAGGAGATGTTCGTGAATGGGTGACCGATTCCTGCACTTTTTGCTCTGCCGAAGCGTCTGTCCAAAGTATAGAGTTGTCATCGCGGTAAGGTGGCCAAACTGCATACTTCGTATGGTCAAAGCGGTAACGCATCTGACCCAGATCATTGGCCAAAATTGACCCTGCTTCGCGCAATGCAGCAAACCCACCGCCGCTACGCAAAGCTTGCTCATACATATCCAGCGCTTTGCCACACCAATAATCTTCATACACATTGTGTCTTCGGTTCAGACAAACAGACATCTTGGCTAACTGGGTTTCGACGCCACCGATGCTCAATGCCTGAGCCATGTCCATGCGCGAAGTAAACACTGCACTTATGCCCTCGATGTCCTCATTTATCAAACGCTCCACACGCTCATCTTCAAGTAAAGAGATCACTGCCAGCGAAAGATGTTTGAATTTACCGACTGGCTGAAAAAATAAGGAGTGCTTTAAATGGGCTTTGGCATGGGCCACCATGCAGAGTAAATCCACAGGCTGATAACTACCATGCAACACCGCTGAAAGCTGCTGCGACAAACTGTGCGGC
>JBILIR010000111.1:0-5576 GCA_044368955.1 Limnohabitans sp. | reverse complement strand
GGGCGCCAATGAAGCAGTTGTCTTCGATGATGGTGGGGTTGGCTTGCACAGGCTCTAAAACGCCACCAATGCCCACGCCACCTGAGAGGTGGACGTTCTTGCCAATTTGTGCGCAAGAGCCCACAGTAGCCCAGGTGTCGACCATGGTGTTTTCGTCCACGTAAGCGCCAATATTCACATAGCTTGGCATGAGGATGGCACCTTTGGCGATATAGCTGCCACGCCGCGCCACAGCAGGCGGCACCACACGCACACCGCTGGCTTTCATCTGGGCCTCGTCCATATTGGAGAACTTGGTTTGAACTTTGTCGTAAAAGCCCAAGTCACCGGCCTTGACCACGGCGTTGTCTTTCAGGCGAAACGACAGCAGAACGGCTTTCTTGATCCACTGGTGCGTGGTCCATTGGCCCACAGCTTCGCGGGTAGCGACCCGCAAGCGACCCGCATTGAGTTCGGCGATCACGTGCTCAACAGCGTCGCTTAATTCTTTGGGCGCAGAAGAGGGGCTGTATTGGGTACGGTTTTCCCAAGCGGTGTCAATGATGGATTGCAGTTGTTGGCTCATGAGGATGGTGGGTAGTGGGATTGAACAAATTGAACGATACGTTGTGCTGCCTCAAGACATTCCTGAGGTTGTGCGACCAAAGCCATGCGAATTCGGCCTTGGCCAGGATTGACGCCATTGACTTCTCTCGCCAAATAACGACCTGGCAACACGGTGACATTGTATTGAGCCAGCAATTCAGTCGCAAAAGCTTCATCATCCCCGTCAGGAACACCAGCCCAAAGGTAAAAACCCGCATCCGGCAAAGCGACATCCAGCACCTTTGACAGCAGCGGTGTGATTTGAGCGAATTTTTCTCGGTACAGCCTACGGTTTTCTTCAACATGCACCTCGTCATTCCATGCAGCGATGCTGGCCGCTTGCACCATGCCGCCCATGGCGCTGCCATGGTAGGTGCGGTAGCGCAAAAAAGCCTCTATCAACTTGGCGTCGCCAGCCACGAAGCCACTGCGCATACCCGGCACATTGCTGCGCTTGGACAGGCTGGTGAAGCTGACCAAATTGCGAAAATCTGTGCGGCCACAGAGCTTCGCAGCCTCTAGCCCCCCAAGGGGAGGTTTGTCGCCAAAATAGATTTCGCTATAGCACTCATCGCTGGCCAACACAAAACCATATTTGTCAGACAGTGCAAAAAGCTTTTGCCATTCGTCTAATGGCATGACTGCACCGGTTGGGTTGCCAGGCGAGCAGACAAACACCAGTTGTGCTTTGGCCCACACAGACTCAGGGACGCTGTCCCAGTCCACCGCAAAATTGTGTTCTGGCCGACTGGCAACGAAACAGGGTTGCGCCCCTGCCAGCAAGGCTGCGCCTTCGTAGATTTGGTAGAAGGGGTTAGGACACACCACCAAAGCATCTGGGTCGCCATTCAACACCGTTTGGGCAAAAGCGAACAAGGCTTCGCGAGACCCGTTGACGGGCAGTACTTGGCTGGCAGGGTCTGCGCTGACTTGGTAGCGACGATTGAGCCAATCGCTGCAAGCTTGGCGCAATGCCATGCCACCCGCCGTGGCTGGATAAGCTGACAAAGCCTCCATATTTGCGCCTAAAGCCTGCAAAACTAAGGCCGGCGCGGGGTGGCGCGGTTCGCCAATGCCAAGGCTGATAGCGGTTAAGTTTGGGTTGGGGCTGACACCTGTAAACAAATGGCGTAAACGCTCAAAAGGATAGGGCTGAAGCTGGGTGAGGTGGGGATTCATGGCTGATATTATCGGGGTCTATGTACAGTTTCCTCGACCCCAGCAAAGCCCACGAATTCGCCATGGACCAGGCGCAGATGCTGAATTTGGCGCAAACCTTTCAAGAAAGCTTGGAAAAAGACCTTGCTTTATTGAATGCGGCCTTGGCCAGCCAAGACACCGAGCCAGTTCAGCGCTTGCTGCACTCGCTCAAGGGCTATGTCACCTTTTTGTGTGGTCCCGAACTCAGTCAGCAGATGATTCAACTCGAAGCCATGAGCCGAGCCAAGAAGTTGGGCGACCTTGCGGTCGATATCGCCAAAGCCATTCCCCCTTTGCAAAGTCTTTTGTCTGAAGTGGGTCAATGGATAGAAAAAGATCTGAAGCCTGCTACCTGATTTTTATTCCTCAACGATTCAACCTTTTCAAAGGGTTTTAGGTGCGTCTTAATTCGATCAAGCTCTCCGGTTTCAAGTCATTCGCTGATCCGACCAATTTTTTATTGCCAGGCCAGTTGGTAGGCGTGGTCGGTCCCAATGGCTGCGGTAAATCCAACATCATTGATGCCGTTCGCTGGGTGCTGGGTGAGAGTCGTGCCAGTGAATTGCGTGGTGAGTCCATGCAAGACGTTATTTTCAATGGCACCACCAGCCGCAAACCCTCCAGCCGCGCCAGTGTCGAGCTGGTGTTTGACAACGCATCGCACCGTGCAGGTGGGCAGTGGAACCAGTTTGCTGAAATTGCGGTCAAGCGGGTGCTGACACGAGACGGCACCAGCAGCTACTACATCAACAACCAACCCGTGCGTCGTCGTGATGTGCAAGATGTTTTTCTTGGCACCGGTTTGGGCCCAAGGGCTTACGCCATCATTGGGCAAGGCACCATCAGCCGCATCATTGAGTCCAAGCCTGAAGAGCTGCGTTTGTTTTTGGAAGAGGCCGCTGGCGTCTCCAAATACAAAGAGCGTCGACGCGAAACCGAAAACCGCTTGGGTGACACCCGCGAAAACCTCACCCGTGTGGAAGACATTCTGCGGGAGTTGAACGCCAATTTGGAAAAGCTCGACCGCCAAGCCGAGGTGGCGCAGCGCTTCAAAGATTTGCAATCCACCTCCACCCTCAAGCAACACCAGTTGTGGTTCTTAAAACGTGCAGAAGCCGAGGTCAACCAAACCCAGTTGCAGCAGCAAACCGAGCAAGCCAGCAATGCCCTTGAAGCCAAAACTGCGGAGTTACGGCACACCGAAAGCCAGATAGAAACATTGCGTCAAGCGCACTACGATTCGGGCGAGCAAGTCAACCAAGCCCAAGGCCAGTTGTACCAAGCGACAGCCGAGGTCGGGCGACTTGAGGCGGAAATTCGTTTCGTGGTGGAAGGGCGGCAACGGGCACAAGAGCGCTTGCAACAAATTCAAGCACAGATGGCGCAATGGTCCGAGCAAGCTGCCCAAGCCAATGCACAAACCCAGGCTTTGACAGTTGAACAATCGCAGGCCCAAACGCTGCTTGAAAACACCCAGCAACAACGCCAGACCTTGGCCCAGCAACAACCTGCGTTCGAAAAGGACTGGCGGGACGCTTTAAAAGTGTCGCAAGACCAAGCCGCCTTGGTTACGCAAGTGCAGCAACACATCCAAGTTTTGGCCGCTGAGCAACGGGGTTTGCAAGACCAGTTGAGCCAACTCGAGCAGCGGCAAAACCGATTGCAGCTCGACCAACATGCACTGACCGCGCCAGACAACAGCCATATCGATCGATTAGAGACACAGTTGCTTCAAGCACAAACGGCAGCCCAACAGCTGTCGCAAGACCTGCAAAATTTGGAAGCACAAACCCCTGGCTTGGAAGAGGAGCGCAAAACTTCTCAAGACAACAGCAACCAACAGTCAGCAAAATTGGTTGAGTTGCAAGCGCGTCATCAAGCGCTGACGGCATTGCAAGAAAAACTGCGTACCGACGAACGCTTGGTGCCTTGGTTGGCCAAGCATGGCTTGCAAACCCTCAAACCCCTGTGGAGCCGTGTCAACGTCACCCCTGGCTGGGAGCAAGCCTTTGAGGCCGCTTTGCGTGAGCGTTTGGCAGCCCTGGAGGTCAGCAAGCTCGATACCGTCAAATCTTTTGCCTCCGATGTGCCTTTGGTAAAGCTGAGTTTTTACAGCCCCTCGGTGAGCGCTGCATCCCAAAAATCTGGCTCACTTGCACCTTTGCTGGATCAGTTGAAAGTAGACGATGCTGCTTTGAAAGGTTTGCTTGCAGAGTGGTTAACGGGTTGTTACACCGCCCCCAATTTGGACACCGCTTTGTCTTTGCGTGACAAACTGCAACCCGGCGAGCAGTTGTTCATTCCCCAGGGCCATGCCGTGGGTTTGCACAGCGTACATTTTTATGCCCAAGACTCAGAGCAAGCCGGTTTGCTGGCTCGTGCCCAAGAAATTGAAAATTTAGAAAAACAAATCCGTGCCCAATCGCTGATGGCTGAAGAAGCACGATCCCATTTGGCACGGGCGGAGTCTGCTGCTAGCCAAGCCGCTAGCCAACGCAGCCAGTTGCGACAACAGTCCTCCGAAGCTCAAGCCAAATCTCATGCTCTGAATGTGGATGTGTTGCGTCTTCAACAACAAGCCCAGCAGGTCAGAGAGCGCCAAGGCCAGTTGGCAACTGAAGCGGGTGAATTGCAAAGCCAGGCTGCCACGCTTGAACAAAAGCAGCAAGCGGCTCAAGCCAAATTTGAAGAGCTGGATTTGCAGTTGGCGCAAACCCAAGAGCGTCACGCCCAATTGCAAGATGCCTCGTTGGCCAAGGAAAAAGAATTTCAAAGTTTGCGTGAAACGCTTCAGCAAACCGATAAGCAATGCCAAGAAGCCGAATTTCAAGTACGCAGTTTGCAAGCCCGTCAGCAAGAGTTGCAGCGAACCCAAGACACGGCGGCCAAGCAAATTGAAAACTTAAACAACGAACAAAGCCGCCAGCAAGAAGAACTGAATGTGTTGAGCGACACCACCGCCCGTGCTGGTTTACAAGATGCTTTGGCACTGCAACTCGAGCGCGAAACTTTGTTGGCCAGCAAACGCAATGAATACGACGACTTGACCAACCGTTTACGCACCAGCAACGAAGAAAGGCTCAAGATTGAGCATCAACTCGAGCCCTTGCGCCAACGCATTGTCGACACCCAGCTGAAAGCGCAAGCTGCTCGCCTAGGCTTTGAGCAGTATGACCAGTTGCTACAAGACGCACAAACAGACCTTGAAGCAGTTGCTGCCAGCATCGAACAAGCGTCGGTCAAGTTGGCAGGTTTGTCCAATGACATCGATCAACTTCAACGCGAAATCCAATCCTTGGGTGCGGTGAACTTGGCTGCTTTGGAAGAGCTGGGAACAGCTCGCGAGCGCAAGACTTTCCTTGACGCCCAATCCGCTGACCTGAACGAAGCCATCACCACGCTGGAAGACGCGATCCGCAAGATCGACGGCGAGACCCGCGAACTCCTGGGCGGCACCTTCAAGGCCGTCAACGAGCACTTTGGCCGCATGTTCCCCGAGCTGTTCGGGGGCGGCAACGCGCGCCTCGTGATGACCGGCGAGGAGATTCTGGACGCCGGCGTGCAGGTGATGGCCCAGCCCCCGGGCAAGAAGAACCAGACTATCCACCTGCTCTCCGGTGGCGAAAAGGCCCTCACGGCGATCGCGCTGGTGTTTGCCATCTTCCAGCTCAATCCCGCGCCTTTCTGCTTGCTCGACGAGGTGGACGCCCCTCTGGACGACGCCAACACCGAGCGCTATGCCAAGCTGGTGACCACCATGAGCAAAGGCACGCAGTTCCTGTTCATCAGCC
>JBILIR010000110.1:0-5631 GCA_044368955.1 Limnohabitans sp. | reverse complement strand
TGGTCAGTTGTTTTGCGATGAAGTTGTTTTTCATTTTGTCTCTGTGGTGGTGACTGTGGTGGGTTTCTTTTCCCAAAAAACAGCTTTGTCAGGAAAAATCCAGCGGATACCGCCGCGTGGTTCGGTGACATCGCCTTTGAAGCGAGGGATCAGTTGCATGGTGGTGTGCGCCACGGTTTGGCCGGCGGCAAAACCTTCGTTGATACCAATGTTGAAGGCTTGAGGGCTGAGCTCATTTTTGAGCACATTCTTGGCTCGCATCATCATGAAAGTCAGGTCTTCGCGTTCTTGGTCGGTGAGATCGAAATAGGATTCGACATGACGGCGCGGGATGATCAGGGTGTGGCCCGGCGAGACGGGAAAGACATCGCGAAACACCAAAGTCAACGGACTTTGGTCGATGATGCGTGACTCAGACAAGTTGCAGTAAGTACAGACGTGAGGTTTATCCATAAGGCCATTCTAGATGGGCGGCTTCAGCAGTGTCATGGCTGATGAAGAAAAGCGTGCCCGTTTGAGACTGATATGCTTGCGCCAAATTTTAGGGGGCTATGCCAAATGGCGCCATCCTGATCTCTCGGTCAGCTGTTTACCAGGGAAGATAATGGGCGATTACACAAATATGTCGGGTTATTACGACTTAATCATGACATCTGGTTATTATGATTACGACAAAATTGTAGACAATTTGGTGCAGCATTTGCCTTTTTCCAATGTACTGGAGATCGGTTGTGGAACCGGTTTGATCATGGAGACTTTGGCCAAGCGCCAGCCCGAAGTGGCCATCACCGGCGTAGATTTGACCCAAGCCATGTTGACGATTGCGCAACAACGTTTGCAATCATTTTCCCAAGTGAAGTTGCAGCACCAAAACTTGACTGAATTGCATTTGGACCAAAGCTATGACTTGGCTTTTTCCTATGGTGGCGTGTGGTACTTTGTTATTGATGGAGACAAAGAACCGTTTTTGGTCAGCCACATTGCGCAAGACGAGCCCAACAGAATCGGCCTCGCACAACTTGCCAAGCACGTCAAATCAGGAGGGCAATTGCTGTTGGGTGTGCAAGGACCGCACCATGATTACGCCAGCCCTATCTCAAATGGGATGCTGTATTCGCAAAAAATCGAACCCGCTGAGCACGGCTTCATCAAACACTACTATTTGGCTGATGGCGACAAAAAGCTGATGGCGCAAACCATCCACTACCGCACCTACTCCTTCACCGAGGCATTGGCCCTATTGAAAGACTTGGGGTTCATTTACCAAGCCTATGCGGGTGACAAACCGCAGTTTTTGACGTTTAAAAAATCATGAGTCAATTGCCAACTCTGGCCTTTATCGGCGTTGGCAACATGGGCAACCCGATGGCGGCGAATTTGCTCCGCGCTGGTTACGACTTGACCGTCTTCGATGCCGTTGTAGCCAAGACAGACAATTTGGTGGCCTTGGGCGCCACGCTCGTATCCAGTGTTGCGCAAGCCGTGGCACAAGCAGATGTGGTGATGAGCTCCTTGCCTGGGCCACAGCAAGTCAGCCAAGTGATGCTTGGCGCTGATGGCGTTCTCGCCCATGTGCGCTCAGGAGCCACGGTGATTGACACCTCGACCAGTTCGGTGGAATTGGTGCAACGCTTGGTGCAAACAGCTGGCGAAAGAGGTGTTCATTTTTTAGAAGCACCTGTCACCAATGCGGTGGACATGGCGGCTTTGGGGCGTTTGTCGATTTTTGTGGGCGGCGACAAAGACTGCTACGACAAACATTTGCCAATTTTCAATGTCATCGGCGAAAAAATCTTTCACTGCGGCAAGCCCGGTAACGCTGCCACGGTCAAGCTCTTGACCAACCTGCTGTGGTTTGTCGGCGCCGCCACCATTGGCGAGGCGCTGATGCTGGGCGCCAAAGCCGGTGTGCCCCTGAACGTGGTTCAAGAGGCCATCACCTCCAGTGCGGGCGACAGTTGGGTGGCTCGCCACGACATCCCGTCCATTTTTGCGGGTCACTACGACCCGAGTTTTTCGCTGGCCTTGTGTTGCAAGGACTTAGGTTTGGTCAACCAAATTGCCCAATCGCAGGGCTACTCGCTCACCATGGGCGCTCACGCGCAAGCCTTGTTTGAAGAAGCCCGAGCCCGTTATGGTGACGATGCGGCTGAGCTGCATGTGGTGAAGTTGCTGGAAGAGCGCGTGGGCATGTTGCTGCGTCCACCGCATGGCGAGGCTTTAAAACCATGAGCCGTCAGTCGCAACTGCTGCAAGAAGCGATGCTGCACATGCCCCAAGGCGTGGCGGAAAACTACCGCTACTGGGGCCCCGACCGCACTGTCTTCATTCAACGCGCCAAGGGTTGCGAGTTGTTCGATGTGGACGGCAAAACCTATGTGGATTTCCGTTTGGGCTATGGCCCAGTCATTCTGGGTTATGGCGACGAGCGGGTTGACAAAGCAGTGGTTGCGCAAATTCAAAGCGGCGGCACCTTGACGGGTTTTGCCACTGAACTCGACACCTTGGTGGTGCAGCAAATCAAAGCCCTTTCTCCGCAGATCGACAAAATGCGTTTTGCCAACTCCGGCACGGAAGCCGTGATGGGTGCGGTGCGTACCGCACGGGGCTTTACCGGGCGAGAGCGCATGGCGACGGTCGAGGGTGGTTTCCACGGTTTGGCCGATGAATTCATGTGGAAGTCCGACATCGAAAACTGGGACGCCCACAGCGGCCAAGCACCTGAGGTGATTCCCTTTGGCGCAGGTATTCCGCCCAAGACCCACGACTTGGTCGACATCATCGGCTTGAACGATTTTGCAGCCTTGGAAGATTTGTTTAGTCGCCATGACCACCAACTGGCTTGCGTGGTGCTCGAGCCCATCATTGGCAATGCAGGCAGCATTGCGGCGACCCAAACATGGTTGCAGCGCTTGCGGGATTTATGCACGGCCCATGGCACCTTGCTGATCATCGATGAGGTGAAGTCTGGCTTTCGCGTAGCCAAGGGTGGGGCACAAGCCTTGTATGGCATTTATGCAGATTTAACGACCTATGCCAAAGCCATGGGCAACGGCTATCCGGTAGCGGCCTTTGGCGGTCGTGCTGATGTGATGGACGTGGTGGGTGCGAATGCGGGTGCCGTGGTGCATGGCGGTACCTACACCGCCAACTTGGTGGGATTGAGCGCCGCCCATTGCACTTTGGACATTTTGACCCACACAGATGCACTGCAAACCGTGCACCATGTGGGAGAGCGTGTTCGTGATCTCTTGGGCAGGGTGTTCACGCAAGCAGGCATTGCACATCAGTTTGCAGGACCTGCCTCCATGCTGGGCATCCACTTCACCCCCACTGTGCCTGAAACCTACCGCGACTGGCGCAAGACCAACAGCAGCTTGTACCGCGAGTTTTGCTGGCAACTGATTGACCGCGGCGTGATGCTCGAACCTGACTCCCGAGAGCCTTGGTTTTTTTGTGAAGCGCACCAGCACATGGACTTTGGCTGGTTGGAGGATGTAGCGACACAGGCCATGCAAGCGGCCATGTCCACCCACCCTTGAGGCAACTCTAAATCGGGGTTGTCGATGCGAGCGGCTAAGTCGGCACTGTTTTCAAACACCACAGCGCGGCCTTTATTTCTGATTGGCACCAAGCGTATCATCTGAGCCAAACTTTCCATCCAAAGGAGATAGCGATGCGTCTTATTTTGAAATTGATCGCAGTGACATTGGCCTTGGTCTGCATGCCCATGGCCTATGCAGCAGGTTCTTGCAACCCCGTCAGCAGCGATGAAGCCCTCAAGGCCGAAGACGCCCGCTATGCGGCGCAAATGGGCGACGATTTTGCCGCCATGGACAAGCTGTTTTCGCCGGAGTTGGTCTATATCCATAGCAGTTCGGAGCTGGACAACAAGGCCTCCTATATTGAATCCATGCGCTCAGGCGCAGTCAAGTACAAGGTGATGCGCCGCTCGGAGGTGACGGTTCGCAACCATGGTTGCATAGCCATCATTAACGGCATTGGCAACTATGACGTGCGGGTCAAAGAGAACGACATCAATGTCGTTTTGCGCTTCACCAGCATTTGGCAGAAAACCGACGCCGGTTTGCAATTTGTGTCTTGGCAATCGACAAGGATGCCCTGAGATGCGCTATTTGCACACCATGGTGCGGGTCTCGGATGTAGAGGCCTCTTTAAAGTTTTACCGTGATGCTTTGGGCCTTGAAGTGATTCGCCAAAAAGACGTCCCCTCGGGGCGTTTCACCTTGGTATTTTTGGCCGCCCCCGGTGACCACAGCGCCCAAGTGGAGCTGACCCACAACTGGGACCCCGAGGTATTGCAAGGTGGACGCAATTTTGGGCATTTGGCTTATGCGGTGGACAATATTTACGCCAGTTGCGAGCGTTTACAGCAACACGGCGTGACGATTTTGCGCCCACCCCGCGATGGCTATATGGCTTTTGTGCGTTCCCCTGACGGTGTTTCTGTGGAGTTGCTGCAAGCCAACTCGCCACTGCCAGCCGCAGAGCCTTGGGCCTCCATGCCCAATGTCGGGCAATGGTAGAGCTGGCAGCCCACACGGCTGCTCGGCAATTGTTGTCGGCGTGGCAAGCCCCGTATCAAATTGAAGCGATCAACCCCACCGTGCGTCCCCAAACCCGAGGCGAGGGCTACGCGGTTCAGCAAGCCTTGTTTGAAGCCACGGGCGACAAAGCCATAGGTTGGAAGATTGCGGCCACCAGCAGCGCAGGTCAAGCGCATATTGGTGTCAGCGGCCCCTTGGCGGGGCGTTTGCTTGCTTCACGTTGTTTGCCTGATGGTGCAACGGTCTCCATGCGTGGCAATGTCATGCATGTCATCGAAGCCGAGTTTGCTTTTCGTATGGGTGCGGATGTGCTGGCTGTGGGCGATGCGCCTTTGACGGTTCAGCAGGTCATGGCGCAGGTGGCTGAACTGCATCTGGCGATTGAAATTCCCAATTCCCGTTACCAAGACTTTGTCACCGCTGGCGAGGCGCAGCTGATTGCCGACTTTGCGTGTGCCAGCCACATGGTGCTTGGGTCTGCTCTCACGACCGACTGGCGCAGCGTGGACTTGGCCGCCCAAGCGGTGCAGGTCAGCCGAGGCGTCGAGGTGGTGGCGCTTGGGAAAGGCTCTAACGCACTGGGCGACCCCCGTGTGGCGCTTACCTGGCTGGCCAATGAGTTGATCAGTCATGGCATCTACCTGCGCCAAGGCGAGGTGGTCATCACGGGGACCTGTGTGGTGCCCGTGCCGGTGGAGGAAGGCCAGCAACTGGCTGCACAGTTTCCCGGCTTGGGCGAGGTTTCTGTTGCCATAGCGTTGTGACCGAACCCGAAGTTTTCGATCCCGAGTTGCTGTCGCAAGTGGCAGCCTTGCCCCCTTTACCTGGGGTCTACCGTTATTACGACGCTGAAGGTCAAGTGCTCTATGTGGGCAAGGCCAACCACCTTAAAAAACGGGTCAGCAGCTACTTCCAAAAAAGCCATGGCGGTACGCGTATCGGCCACATGGTCGGCAAGATTGTCCGTCTGGAAACCACGGTGGTGCGCTCCGAGGCCGAGGCCTTGCTGTTGGAAAACAACCTCATCAAGACCCTCAAACCGCGCTACAACATTTTGTTTCGC
>JBILIR010000078.1:0-6683 GCA_044368955.1 Limnohabitans sp. | reverse complement strand
CGCGGGATCGGCCTGCACGATGGCCAGCATGGTGTGCAAGCGTTGCTGCATGGCTTGAAACGAGGAACTTTGGTCGGCACGGATAAAGCCGTTGATGCGGCCAGTGTCTTGTTGCGGGAAGAAGCCTTTCGGGATAGCACGGTACAGAGCGACATTGAAGGCGATGGCCGCGAGCAACACCAACCACATCAGCCATGGGTGACGCAATGCCCAAGCCAAGCCATGTTTGTAAAAACGCAACCATTTGCTGCGCCGCGATCTCGGTGCTTGGCTTGGCTGAGGCGGCAACAGGGCGGCACACATCATGGGGGTGGTGGTCAAAGACACCAGCATCGACACCATGATGGCGGCGGTCATCACCACGGCAAACTCACGAAACAAACGCCCCAGTACGCCGCCCATGAACAAAATCGGGATGAACACCGCCACCAAAGAAATGCTGATGGCGACCACGGTAAAGCAAATGTCGCGTGAACCCTGCAAACACGCTTGCAGCAAAGGCACACCCCGCTCGCGTTGTCGGGTGATGTTTTCCAGCACCACGATCGCGTCATCCACCACAAAGCCGGTGGCGATGGTCAAAGCCATGAGGGTGAGGTTGTTCAAACTCAAACCCATGAGGTACATCACCACACAAGTTCCGGCTAAGGACAAAGGCAGGGCGACAGCAGGAATGAGCGCAGTTTGCCAACGCTTTAAAAACAAACCCACCACCAAAATCACCAGCGCCATGGACAGCACCAACGATTTTTGTATCTCTAGCAGCGAGGCCCGCACGGTAGGCGAGCGGTCCAACACCACCGCCATCTGCACAGCCGCTGGCAAAGCTGTTTGCAACATGGGCAAGATGCGGCGCACCCGGTCAACCGTTTCAATCACATTGCCACCCGGTTGAAGGCTCAGTACCAACAGCACAGCGGGTTGGCCTTGGGACACGCCGTCGGTGCGCACGTCCTGCACCGAATCTTGCACCTGTGCCACATCTTGCAAACGCAAAGCCTGGCCGTTGCTATAGCGCAGAATCAAAGGTGCGTAGTCTTGCGCAGTGCGAGCTTGGTCATTGGCTTCAATTTGCCACGCTTGGGTATCGTCCTCCACCACACCTTTAGGGCGATGCGCGTTGTTGGCCACCACCGCTAGTCGCACCATCTCCAGCGAGATACCCGCTGCACTGAGTTTGTTGGGGTCTAGCGCGATGCGGACCGCAGGCAAAGCACCACCACCAATGGTGACCTGCCCCACACCATCGACTTGCGCCAAACGCTGCGCCAAAGTGGTGGACGCCAAGTCGTACATCTGCCCACGTGTGTAAGTGTCTGAGGTCAAGGCCAACACCAACATCGGGCTGTCTGCAGGATTGACCTTTTTGTAGGTAGGACGGCTTGGCATACCGCTTGGCAACAAGGGCTGGGCGGTGTTGATGGCCGCTTGCACTTCACGTGCAGCACCGTTGATATCGCGTTCGAGTTCAAATTGCAGGGTGACACGTGTGCTGCCCTGCGAAGAACTGGAGGTCATCTCGGTCACGCCAGTAATATTGCCAAGCACACGCTCGAGCGGCGTGGCGACGGTGGCCGCCATGGTCTCGGGACTGGCACCAGGCAAATTGGCCTGCACCGAGATGGTGGGGAAATCCACCTGTGGCAAAGGTGCCACCGGCAACTGCAGATAGGCCAAGGCACCCGCCAAGGCCATGCCAATGCTTAGCAAAGTGGTGGCCACGGGCCTTGCAATAAAGGGGGCAGAGATGTTCATGGTGCTCAACCGCGACGCTGCGCCCAAGCGTCAAGTTGCAAGTAAATGACGGGTGTGGTGAACAAGGTCAACCACTGGCTCAATATCAAGCCCCCGACCAAGGTCACACCCAAGGGCTGACGCAACTCACTGCCCACCCCACTGCCCAGCATCAGCGGCAAAGCACCGAGCAATGCACACAAGGTGGTCATCAAAATAGGGCGAAAGCGCAACAAACAAGCTTGGGTAATGGCTTCGCGCGGCTGCATACCGTGGTGACGCTGAGCGTCGAGCGCAAAGTCAATCATCATGATGGCGTTCTTCTTCACAATGCCAATCAACAAGACAATGCCGATGACGGCGATGAGCCCCAACTCGATACGCGCCACCAACAAAGCCAGCAATGCGCCCAATGCCGCAGAAGGCAGGGTAGACAAAATCGTGATGGGGTGGATATAGCTCTCGTACAGCACACCCAAGACGATGTACATGGTGACCACGGCAGCCAATACCAACCACAGGCTGTTGAGCAAAGAGGCTTGGAAAGCCAAAGCCGCCCCTTCAAAACGTGTCTCGATAGCGGGAGGCACTTCTTCCTCTGCACGCATGGCCTGCCAATGGCGCTCCATGGCTTGCACCGCCTCACCCAGTGCAACCCCTTGGGCTGGTTTGAAGGACAAAGTGACGGCGGGCAATTGCGCCACATGCAAGATGCTGAGCAAGGCAGAGCGTTCCTCCACCTTGGCCACACTGCTCAAGGGCACTTGCGTGCCATTGACTGATGGCACCTGTAGAAGTGACAAAGCCGCAGGTCCTATGCGGTCTTGGTCTTGCACCTCCAGCACCACGCGGTACTGGTTGCTTTGGGTGAAGATGGTCGACACCAAGCGTTGACCAAACGCGTTGTACAGCGCATTGTCGATGGCCAAGACTGTGACCCCCAAACGTGCTGCAGCCTCGCGGTCTATGCGCACATAGGCTTGCAAGCCTTGGTCTTGGTAATCGCTTGCCACATCAGCCAGTGTGGGGTCTAGGCGTGCACGCTCTTGCAGACGCTTGGACCAATACCCCAGAGCCTCGCCATCAGGACCGCTGAGCAAAAACCGAAACGGGTTGCGGGTCACTCGGTCTTCCAAACTCAAATCTTGCAAGGGCTGCAGATAAACCTGCAAGCCAGAAACTTGCCGGGAAAGCAAGGCAAGACGCTCCAAGGTCGTTGGTAATCCTTCGGTACGCTGTGCCTTAGGCACCAAGTTCAAAGTCATGCGACCTGCATTCAAACTGGCATTGGGTCCATCGACACCAATGAAGGAGGTGAGGCTTTGCACCGCAGGGTCTTGCAGCAGCAACCGCGCCAATGCCTGTTGACGCTCGGCCATCGCATCAAACGACGTCGACTGCGTGGCCTCTGTGATGACTTGCACCGCACCCGTGTCTTGCAAAGGAAAAAAACCTTTGGGACTGATGAGGTATGCGGCCACGGTCAACACCACCGTCAAAGCAAATGTGGTCAGCGTGGCCACAGGACGGTCCAGCACCCAATTCAAACCACGCCCATACACGGCGATCAATTGCTTTAACCATGCACCCGAGTCCAAAGTGTCTTGCTCATTATTTTGCGCTCGCAATACATGGGCACACAACATGGGGGTCAAGGTCAGCGACACAAAGGCTGAAATCAAAATGGCCACAGCCAAGGTGATGGCGAACTCATGAAACAAGCGGCCCACCACATCGCCCATGAACAACAAGGGAATCAAGACAGCGATCAGCGAGAAGGTCAGCGACACGATGGTGAAGCCAATTTGCTGCGCACCTTCAATGGCAGCCTGCACCGGTGAGCGTGGTTTATTTGGGTCTTGTAAAAAGCGAGCTATGTTTTCGATCATGACGATGGCGTCATCCACCACAAAACCTGTAGCGACGGTGAGCGCCATCAAGGTGAGGTTGTTGACCGAAAAACCTGCCAAGTACATCACCGCAAACGTGCCCACCAGCGACAAGGGCACCACCACCGCAGGAATCAAGGTGGCAGATGCACTGCGCAGAAACACAAAAATCACCATGACCACCAAGGCCATTGACAGCAACAATTCGAATTGCACGTCTCGCACCGAGGCGCGAATGGTGGTGGTGCGGTCAGTCATCACCTGCACATCCAAGCTGGCTGGCAAAGCTGCGCGTAAAGCGGGAAGCAAGGCCTGTACTCTTTGCACAGTGTCAATCACATTCGCGCCTGGTTGGCGCTGGATATTCAAAACAATGGCTGGTTGCGTATTGGCCCAAGCCGACAAACGG
Organism: Limnohabitans sp.; assembly: GCA_044368955.1. Lineage (GTDB taxonomy): Bacteria > Pseudomonadota > Gammaproteobacteria > Burkholderiales > Burkholderiaceae_C > Limnohabitans. Next base: position 2,651 of record JBILIR010000078.1, on the reverse strand, counting down.
CTGTTCTCTGGCGCATCTTTGATGGTGGCCACATCGCGCAAGCGCAAAGGGTTGCCGTTTTTATAGGCCAACACCAAATTGGCATAGTCCTGCGCCGATTGCATTTGGTCGTTGGCATCCAAACTGGAGGCGCGGGCAGGGCCATCCAAACTGCCCTTGGCCATGCTCACATTGGCTTGGTTGATGGCCGTGCGCACGTCTTCCAGCGAAAACCCTGCCGCACTCAAAGCTTGGCTGTTGACCTGCACCCGCACCGAGGGGCGCTGGGCGCCTGCAATGCTGACCAAGCCCACGCCGGCAACTTGCGATATCCGCATCGCCAAGCGGTTTTCAACCATGTCATGCACACGCGTGATGGGCAGTGAGGGCGAGCTGATGGCCAGGGTCAACACCGGTGCATCCGCTGGGTTGACCTTGCTGTAAGCCGGTGGCATGGGCAAGTCTGCGGGCAGCACACCGGTGGCTGCATTGATGGCGGCTTGCACCTGTTGCTCGGCCACATCCAAAGGCAATTTGAGCGAGAAGCTCAAAGTGATGACTGAGGCACCGGCGGAGCTGACCGAGGTCATTTGGTCCAAGCCTGGCATTTGCCCGAGTTGTCGCTCAAGGGGTGCGGTGACGGTTGCCGTCATCACCTCGGGGCTGGCGCCTGGGTACAAGGTGTTGACCTGAACCGTGGGGTAATCAATTTGCGGCAATGAAGCCACAGGCAAAAAACGGTAGGCCAATGCACCACACAAGAGTAGCGCCAACATCGTCAGCGAAGTGGCCACCGGTCGCAGAATAAACAGCCGCGACATGTTCATGGTTTGGGCGCTTTCACCACCTCCACCACGCTGCCACTGCGCAAGCGGTCAGCGCCATCGGTGACGACTTGTTGACCCGGTTTCAGGTCTGCTTTCACTGCTTGCCAGTCACCTTCAACCGCCTCGAGTTGCACGGTTTGCACTTGCACCGTGTTGTCGGCCTGAACCACATACACAAAAGTGCCTGCTGTACCGCGTTGCACTGCTTGTGCAGGAACAGCCACCACATTTTTCAAAGTATCGAGCTGCAAACGGATGTTGGCAAATTGGTTGGGAAACAAGCTGCCGTCGCGGTTATCCAGCGTGGCTTTCAAGCGCAAGGTGCTGGTGGCCACATCGATGGCGTTGTCGGTGGTGCTGACACGCCCTTGGGCCAAGCGTATTTTTTGGTCACGGTCCCACGCTTCAACAGGCAAGGCTTGGCCAGCTTTCAATTTGCGCATGATCAAGGGAACATGCATCTCGGGAACTGAAAACACCACGGCCATGGGCTGGGTTTGCGTGATATTGACCAAGCCATTGGGGTCGCTAGAGCGCACCAAACTGCCCAACTCGACTTGCTTTAAGCCCAGCCGCCCACTGATGGGAGCGGTGACACGGGTGTAGGAAAGCTGCAGATTGGCCAAATCAATTTGTGCTTGATCGGCTTGCACCGTGCCTTGCAATTGACGCACCAAAGCAGCTTGTGTTTCAACCTGCTGGCGTGCAATAGCGTCCTTGCTCAGCAAGTCTTGGTAGCGTTGCAAATCTAACTCGGCGTTTTTCAAGAGCGCGGCATCTCGGGCGAACTGTCCTTGGGCTTGGTTGAGTTGCGCTTCAAAAGGTCTGGCATCAATTTCAGCCAGCACCTGTCCGGCTTGCACAAGCTGTCCTTCTGTGAAACGCAAGGCTTTGAGCTCTCCATCCACCTTGGCGCGAACGACAGCGGTGTTGAGCGCCACCAAAGTCCCCGCAGCTTGCACGGTATAGCGAATATCCATGAGGCGCACCTCGCCCACACTCACCGGTGTGCTGCGTGGACCTTCACCGCCGCCTTTGCCTGGACGCCCGCTAGGCGGTTTTTTACCAGCCATATCCTCACCACTTGAGGGCGGACTTAAATTGTTTTTGATGTCGGGGTAAAACCAAGTAAGCGCAAATACGGCCACGACCAAAAGTGACAGCAAAACCCACTTGGCCCCGCGAGATTGGCTGGGTAACTGCGCATTGACTGGGTTGAACGGCTTATCCATAGCTTCATGTTAACTGCCGAAGATGTCCCTAGAGTAAGCGTGACAAACCCGCGCACACCATGCTGAGAATGATGGTGGTGGTCAAAGGAAGAAAGATCTCGCGACCAAACAAGCGAAAGCGCAAGTCGCCGGGCAAGCGGCCAAAGCCGAGCTTTTGCAACCAAGGGGTAATACCTTGAATCAGCAGCAGGGCCAAGAAAACCACAATCAACCAACGAAACATATGTCTATAACCTGTGTGTTCTATCGCCTTGCACAAAACCCAAGGGCTGCCAAGCCTCGCCGCCGCCCAAGGCGATGACTTTGAACAACTCACCCATCTCGTGTTCATTGATCAGTTTTTGCGCTATGGCCCTGTCGGCCACAGAGGCGTTTTCCATTAAGCCCAGTAAACCACTGTTGAGCAAAAAATGCGCTTGGCTGGTGTAGCCCAACACCTCCAAACCCACCTCTTGCGCGGCTAAAGCCACGCCGGTGAAATCAACATGGGCGGTGATGTCTTTCAAGCCAACACTTTGCAAAGGGTCGCTGTCACTGCGGTGCGCTTGGTGACACATGAGTGTGCCCATGTGGCGCTGTGCATGGTAGTACTCGGCTTCGGGGAAACCGTAGT
>JBILIR010000189.1:0-4103 GCA_044368955.1 Limnohabitans sp. | reverse complement strand
AGATGCCTACAATCTGCAGCATGTTTCTCCAAGTCAACGCCTTGCAAGTGCACTACCCAGGCCGCCAACGCGCAGCGGTCGACAGCGTCAGCCTGCAACTGCAAGCAGGGCAGATGGGTGTGTTGATCGGCCCCTCGGGTTGCGGCAAGACCACGCTGCTGCGCGCCGTGGCGGGTTTGGAAAAAATCAGTGCGGGTGAGATCAGCATCGACGGCGTGGTTGTCAGCGGCCATGGCATCCATCTGCCGCCAGAAGAGCGCCGCATTGGCATGGTGTTCCAAGACTATGCGCTGTTTCCGCATTTGAATGTGGCGCAAAACATTGCGTTTGGCTTGCACCGCTGGCCGCTGGACAGGCAGCGTGCTCGCGTTAAAGATGTTTTGGCATTGGTGGGCTTGGAAAACAGTGGGGAGCGTTACGCCCACGAACTCTCGGGAGGGCAACAGCAAAGGGTGGCTTTGGCCCGCGCCTTGGCACCACAACCTCAGTTGCTTTTGCTGGACGAGCCCTTCTCCAATCTGGACGTGGATTTGCGCGAGCGTTTGGCGCATGAGCTGCGCTCCATCCTCAAGATGGCCAACACCACCGCCTTGTTTGTGACCCACGACCAACTCGAAGCGTTTGCGCTGGGCGACGTGATTGGGGTGATGCACCAAGGCCAGCTAGAGCAGTGGGACGATGCCTACCATTTGTACCACCGACCAGCCACCCGCTTTGTGGCGGAGTTCATCGGTCATGGCGTGTTTGCGCCTGCCACCATGCACCAAGAAGGTAACGATGTTGTGCTTCACACCCCGCTGGGTGAGTTGCGCGAAACCATGGCAGCCCATGCACAAACACCTCAGATGGGTGAATGCGATGTGCTTTTACGCGCTGACGATATCGTGCACGACGATGCCGCGCAGGTCAAAGCACAAATTATTCGCAAAGCGTTTCGCGGCTCGGAGTTTTTATATACGCTGTTGCTCGACAGCGGTCAAACCTTGATGGCCCATGTGCCCAGCCACCACGACCACCACATAGGCGAGTGGATAGGCATACGCGCCGAAGTGGACCATGTGGTCACCTTCGCCAAAGCCAGCGCTTAAGTCTTTGTAAACTCCACGCTGAATTGCGCCCCAGGCGGCTTATGCCCTGGGTGGGTTTCGTGCAGCGTCACTGTTGCGCCGTGTTGATGGGCAATTTCAAGCACGATGGGCAAACCCAGGCCCGAGCCATCGGCCTCGGTGCCCAGTATGCGGTAGAAGGGCTCAAAGATGCGTTCGCGTTCCGCCGCAGGAATGCCTGGCCCCGAGTCTTCCACCTGCAACACCAGTTCATTTTTGGCATTGCGCGAAACACGCGCTGTCACCACCCCTGGGTGCTCAACGCTAGACGTTGTGTAGTTCAGGGCGTTTTCAATCAGGTTGCGTACCATCTCTTTGAGCAAGGTCGGGTTGCCTTGCAGCCCTGCCGAGTCACACGCGTCGTCAAAGCCCAGGTCGATGTGTTTGTCCATGGCTCGCGGCAAACAGTCTTTCACCACCTCCATGGTGAGGGTGCTCAAGTTGCAGGCTTGTTTGGCCACAGGTGCGCCGCTGCTTTCTGCTCGTGCCAAAGCCAGCAGTTGGTTCACGGTGTGGGTGGCGCGAATGCTGGCGCGGCCAATGTGGTGCAGCGACTGCTTTAAATCATCGGCATTGGCGTCTTTGCGCAAGGCCAAGTCTGCTTGCATGCGCAGACCCGCCAGCGGTGTTTTCAGTTGGTGCGCGGCGTCAGCCAAAAAGCGTTTTTGGGTGGCAATCGAGTCTTGCAAGCGTTGCAGCAAATCGTTGATAGATGCCACCAATGGCGACACTTCAATAGGTACCACGCTTTCGTCTAAGGGGCTCATATCGTCAGTCTTTCGCTGGCGTATGCGTTGCTCCAATTCATTGAGGGGCTGAATGCCTCGCGCCAGCGCCAACCAAATCAGCAAGACGGCCAGGGGCAAGATGACAAACTGCGGCAGCATCACACCTTTGATGATTTCATTGGCCAGCACCGAGCGTTTTTCCAAGGTTTCGGCCACTTGCACCAGCGCAGGTTGTGCTGACGAGGGTTTGACGCGCACCCAGATATAGGCCACGCGCACGGGAACGCCTTTGCGCACATCGTCACGCAAGCGCAGCTCATCGGTGACCAGTTTTTCATCTTCTTGGGGCAGAGGCAACTCCTTGTCGCCGCCCAAATACTCACCTTTCGCACCAAGCACTTGGTAGTACACATCGTCGGTTTCGTCAGCATGCAAGATTTCACTGGCCGGCAAAGGGAGTTCGAAGCGCACCGTGCTTTCATCGCTTTGCACCAGGTGCGCAAGCGCACGGGCGTTTTGCCCCAAGCTGCGGTCGAAAGGAACGCTGGCAATGCCTTCGGCAATTAGCCAAGTCAAACCAAAAGTGATGGGCCACAGCAGCAAAAAAGGCGTGAGCATCCAATCGAGAATTTCGCCAAACAAAGAGCGTTGGCGGCGTTGAAAAAGCTTCACGGTGCAGGCTGTGCGGTATCAGTAGCGGGGTGGATTTTTTCCAAACAGTAACCCAAGCCACGCACCGTGGCGATGCGGATGGTCCCCTTTTCAATTTTTTTGCGCAAGCGGTGGATGTACACCTCGATGGCGTTGTTGCTCACCTCTTCGCCCCATTCGCATAAGCGCTCGACCAATTGGTCTTTGCTGACCAAGCGGCCAGACCGCTGCAACAACACTTCCAGCAAACCCAGTTCACGCGCTGATAACTCCACCATGCGCCCGTCGATGGTGGCAACACGCCCCGCTTGGTCGTACACCAAAGGGCCATGGTTGATGGTGGCGGTGGTGCTGCCCATGCCGCGGCGGGTCAGGGCGCGAACACGGGCTTCAAGTTCTTGCAAGGAAAACGGCTTGGCCATGTAGTCGTCCGCGCCGTAGTCCAAGCCCTTGACGCGTTCTTCCACGCTGTCGGCGGCGGTAAGGATCAGCACGGGAAGGTTGTTGCCTCGGGCACGAAGACGCTTCAAGACTTCAAGGCCGTGCATTTTGGGCAGGCCCAAATCGAGGATGATGAGATCAAACTCTTGCGAGGTCATCAAAGCGGCATCGGCTTCGGTGCCGTTGGCGACATGGTCGACGGCAGCGCCGGACGCTCGCAGGGTTCGCAGCAAACCGTCTGCCAGCACCTGGTCATCTTCAGCGATCAGTATGCGCATACGCTTGACTCCCCTCGACTGTGTGTTTTCCATTCTAGGTGGAACTTAGAGGCAGATTCACAGTAAATGATGGGGGTTAACGCCAGTCTGCGGCATAGGCTTCCAGCCCCAAGCTGACAACGGTGGCCACATCGGCACCAACCTCTTGGCGAAATTCTTCTTCGGTTTGGGCAGTGGCGGCTTCAAAGGCTTTCAGCCACGAAAGACCTGTCTCGGTAAACACAATGCGCTTGGCACGAGCGTCCGCCTCGTCGTCTTCACGTCGCACCACGCCCCATGCGACACATTGGTTGACCAAGTCGCCCATGGCTTGCTTGCTCATGCCGGCCATGGCCGCGAGATCACTCAGCTGCAAACAGCATGGAACAATGCTTGTGAAGGTATGAACTTCGCCATGAACTTTCTCAAGAGCAACGTCGGGATTGACAGCCCAGCCTTGCTATCTTCCCCATTTATGGTGGTGGCCATTTCGTATTTCGGTCATAAACGTAATTTCCAAATTTCACCAGGGGAGGCTAAGCTTTTAAGGAATTGGGTGTTGGCAGCAAATGCCAAGGGCAGGTTCTCTCGCGGATCAAGTGAGACATTGCTTGATCAGGACATCGCCTCCATTCGAGATGGGGGAACAATTCAGGATTTGATCGATCGCCTTCGCTCTCAGGTCGGTAGGCTTGAAATTTCGCCGGAAGAGTTGTCAGGACGGAACCAGCGCAGTGCTCTTTTCAAGACAATGTTTTTGGCCTTCCGCTCAGCTGGAGCAAAAGATTGGCATTCCAATTTAATTATTGCTCTGGACCATAGCGGGGCTCAACACCGTCTTCAGTTCCACTATATCTTTCCAAAGGCGCTACTTACCAAAGCTGGTGTGAGCGCACGTGAGGCTGACGATATAGCTAATT
>JBILIR010000177.1:0-4274 GCA_044368955.1 Limnohabitans sp. | reverse complement strand
CAGTTGATCAAAATTTCGGGTGTGGGCCCACGCATGGCCTTGGGTGTGCTCAGCGGCATGAGCGTGGCCGAGCTGTCTCAGGCCATCACCTTGCAAGAGGCGGGGCGTTTGGTGAAGATCCCCGGCATTGGCAAAAAAACCGCCGAGCGGCTGCTTCTCGAACTCAAAGGCAAGATGGGCGCTGACTTGGGGTCGTCTTCTGCACCTGTGGGCGACAACACGCAAAACGACATCTTGCAAGCCTTGGTGGCCCTTGGCTACAGCGACAAAGAAGCGGTCTTGAGCCTCAAAGCCTTGCCGACTGGCGTGGGTGTGAGCGAGGGCATCAAGTTCGCCCTCAAGGCCTTGGCCAGATAAGCACAGCCATGAGCATTCAAACCGACAACTTTGGCGAAGACTTCAATCCTGCACCGAGGGTGGTATCTGCCGCGCCAGTCAGCCCACGCGAAGAGGCGATTGAGCGTGCCCTGCGCCCCAAGTTGCTGCAAGAGTATGTGGGCCAAGCCAAGGTGCGTGAGCAGTTGGAAATTTTCATTGGTGCGGCGCGCAATCGCGACGAAGCCCTCGACCATGTGTTGCTGTTTGGCCCGCCCGGTTTGGGCAAAACCACGCTCAGCCACATCATTGCGCAAGAGCTGGGTGTGAATCTGCGCCAAACCAGCGGCCCGGTGTTGGAAAAGCCCAAAGACCTGGCAGCGTTGTTGACCAACTTGGAAAAAAACGATGTGCTGTTCATCGACGAAATCCACCGTTTGTCGCCCGTGGTGGAAGAGATTTTGTACCCCGCGCTGGAGGACTACCAAATCGACATCATGATCGGCGAGGGGCCGGCGGCACGCAGCATCAAGCGCGATTTGCAGCCCTTCACCTTGGTGGGGGCCACCACCCGCGCCGGCATGCTGACCAACCCGCTGCGCGACCGCTTTGGCATCGTGGCGCGTTTGGAGTTTTACAGTGCCGAGGAGTTGCAGCGCATTGTGATGCGCAGCGGCGGCTTGCTCAAAGCGCAGCTCGACGAGCAAGGTGGTTTTGAGATTGCCCGTCGCTCACGCGGCACGCCGCGCATCGCCAACCGCTTGCTGCGGCGGGTGCGTGACTATGCCGAGGTCAAGGCCGACGGGCGCATCACCCAAGCCGTGGCGCAGGCTGCGTTGGCCATGCTCGATGTGGATCCGCAAGGCTTCGATTTGATGGACCGCAAGTTATTGGAAGCGGTGATTCACCGCTTTGACGGCGGCCCCGTGGGCTTGGACAACATCGCCGCCAGCATCGGCGAAGAGCGCGACACCATCGAAGATGTGATCGAGCCGTTTTTGATTCAGCAAGGTTTTTTGCAGCGCACACCGCGTGGTCGCATCGCCACCTTGGCGGCGTATCGGCATTTGGGGGTGGCGGCACCCCAGCGGGAGAGCGGGTTGTTTGGCGAGTGAGCATTAAGCGCTGGACTCGTCCTTGGATAGGTGCAAATGTGACTCATCAGCCCAGCCCACGATTTGCAGACCCTCAGGCGTCCATAGCAATCGATTGATGGCGGTATTGCGCAAACCCCAAGTACGTGCTGCTTGTAAATCTTGACCGGTTGCCATGCGGTAAAGAATGTCCAACACGCCACCATGCGTTACCCACAGTATTTGCTGGCCAGTATGTGGCGATGCCATGTCATGAACCAAGGCGGCAATCCGAGAGTGCAACATGACCAGGCTTTCGCCGCCCCCTTGTGGCGTCCATTCAGGGTGACGCACCCGCCACTGCTCTGCGTCTTCTGGCCATTGGTTTTGAATGTCTGTCCATGTATGGCCTTGAAAATCACCAAAGTGACGCTCACGAAGTTGGGGGAGGGCTTGAATCGCTATCTGTTTTTTTGAGGCCACTGCCTGTGCAGTGTCAAAAGCGCGGCTTAAATCACTGGCATAGATGGCATGAATGTCTTCATCAGCCAAGGCTTTTGCAAGTTGTTGTGCCTGCCAACGGCCATGGTCATTCAGGGGTATATCAATTTGACCTTGTATGCGTGTATCCACATTCCAAGCGGTTTCCCCGTGGCGAATGGCCAAGATGCGCGTGATTTTCATGCGGATGAGTTTAAGTGCCGATATCTATTTTTCTATAACGCACACAGGATAATTTCCAGGATTTTTCCCGCCCCCTGAATCAAGGCAGAGGTCTGTGTAGTAAAACTCATGAATCAGAAAACCCAGATAGATTCCCAAAACAAAAGCCGTAACTATAGAAAAGATAAATTTTTTCATTTGCATATTTATAACCATAGTATCACCATGCATCTACAAGGGCTAATTTTAGAAAAGACAAATAGTGCAAAATAGCACGGTCGTTCTATTTTTAAGAAAAACCTGTGACTTCAACACCCTCTATGACTGACATTACCGATGCAGAGGCCGGCAACGGCAGGGCTCGGTTAATGCAAAAAGGTCAGCAAACCAAAAGCGCGATTGTCGATGCAGCTTTGGGCTTGGCCACCCAAATTGGGCTCGAAGGTTTGAGCATTGGAGCAGTGGCCGAAGTGATGCAGATGAGCAAATCAGGTGTTTTTGCGCACTTTGGTTCTCGTGAAGAATTACAAATCTCTGTGGTGCGCGAATACCACCACCGATTTGAGTTGGAAGTGTTTTACCCCGCTATGCAAGAAAATCGTGGGCTGCCTCGTCTTCAAGCACTGTTCGCCAACTGGATGAAGCGCACTTCCGCAGAGATTGATTCGGGTTGTTTGTACATCAGCGGTGCAGCAGAGTTTGACGACAGGCCTGGTCCCGTCAGTGATGCCTTGGCCAGCTCTGTTAAGACATGGCTCAGCGCTTTGCATCGCTGTGTATTGAAAGCGCGTGAAGCGGGTCATTTGGCTGAGGACACGGACGCAGCCCAAATGTCATTTGAGTTGCACGGTTTGATTCTGGCCTTGCATTACGAAGCTCGATTTCTCAAATCAGACAAAAGCCTAGACCGCGCTCAACGCGGCTTTGAACATATTTTGTTGCGCTACGGCGCATCCCTAACCTAAGGAAAATTTGACTATGCCAAGCTACATCCCGCCCCTGCGCGATATGCAATTTGTGATGAATGAAGTCTTGGATGTACCTGCGGTACTCAAAAGTTTGCCGACCCATGCAGAACTCGACGCCGACACGATTGCCGCCGTCTTGGAAGGAGGCGGTAAATTTGCCACTGAGGTGTTGATGCCCCTGAACCAAGTGGGTGACAAACAAGGTTGCCAGTTAGACAACAAAACCCACGAAGTCACAACACCCAAAGGTTTCAAGGACGCATTTACACAATTTGCTCAAGGCGGTTGGCCAGCGCTCAGTTGTGACCCTGCTTATGGAGGTCAAGGTTTGCCGATTGTGGTGAACCAGTGCTTTTACGAAATGCTCAACAGCGCCAACCAAGCGTGGACCATGTACCCAGGATTGACCCACGGCGCCTACGAGTGCCTTCATGCGCACGGAACAGAAGAACAAAAACAGATGTACCTTCCGCACCTCACCAATGGCGAGTGGACGGGCACCATGTGTTTGACAGAATCCCATTGCGGCACCGATCTGGGCTTGCTTCGCACCAAGGCCGAGCCACAAGCCGATGGCAGTTACAAACTCACGGGCAACAAAATTTTCATCAGCGCTGGCGAGCATGACTTGGTGAGCAATATTGTTCACTTGGTGCTGGCGCGGCTGCCAGACGCACCCGTGGGCAGCAAAGGCATCAGCCTCTTTGTGGTGCCCAAATTTTTGGTCAAAAGTGACGGCAGCTTGGGCGAGCGCAATGCGATTTACTGCGGCGGACTAGAGCACAAGATGGGCATCCACGGCAACGCCACTTGCCAGATGGTGCTCGATGGCGCAGTCGGCACCTTGGTAGGACAACCGCACAAAGGCTTGGCGGCGATGTTTGTGATGATGAATGCCGCTCGCATAGGCGTAGGCATGCAGTCGCTGGGTTTGACCGAAGTGGCGTACCAAAATGCTTTGGCTTATGCCAAAGACCGTTTGCAGTCACGAAGTCTGTCGGGTGTAAAAAGTCCCGATAAACCTGCAGACAGCATTTTGGTTCATCCCGATGTGCGCAAGATGCTGCTGACCGCTAAAGCATACGCAGAAGGCGGTCGTGCTTTGAATCTCTATTGCGCTTTGCTGATTGACCAAGAGTTACACCATCCCGATGAAGCTGTGCGTGCTGAAGCGCTGGAGATGGTGGCCATGCTCACACCGATTGTCAAAGCCTTTATCACCGACAACGGCTGGATAGCTACTTCCTCATGCATG
>JBILIR010000076.1:0-6796 GCA_044368955.1 Limnohabitans sp. | reverse complement strand
AAAACTTTGCTCGGGCATTCCTGCGTCAAATAAATCGCACTATGAAGTCAAAGGTGCAGGACATTACGGTATTTTCAGCGGTAGACGCTGGAGAGACATGGTCTACCCACAGGTGCAAGCGTTCATTTTGGCGCACCATAGCAGCGCCAAAGCAAAAAAACCTAAACGTCGGGTATCCGCCTCAACTCGGTGAGTCTCAGCCTGCGCATCTTGGCTGTTTTGCCGCAAACGCAATGTACGCGGTGCGGCTATCCAGATTGCGAGGCTTATGCCGATGCCATTGAACGCCAAGAAGCGGGCATCAACCAATGCCCCCCCGGTGGCGAAGAGGGCATACAACGCCTCAGCGCTCTCACAGGACTTCCCGTATTGCCCTTGAACCCTGCGAATGGCTCAGAAGGGCCGAGGCACATCGCTTGGATAGATGAGAAATGGTGTATCGGTTGCACGCTTTGCATCTCGGCATGTCCTACAGATGCGATCTTGGGAGCAAGCAAGCAAATGCATACTGTCATTGAGGATGTATGTACAGGTTGTGAGCTTTGTTTACCTGTCTGTCCTGTCGATTGCATTCTTCTTGAAAATGTCACGCTGGGCAAAAGCGGCTGGAATGCGTGGACACAAACATTGGCAGATCAAGCAAAAAACCGCTATGAGCTGAAGAAGCTGCGTCTAGCTAAAGAGCAAGGCGAAATAACTCAAAGTGAAAACACCAATGAACTGAAACAGTCCGCCGTTCAAGCTGCGCTTGCAAGGGCTAAAGCGCTGAAATGAATTGCAGGCGTCACATCGCCTGCTCGGCCAAAGCGCTGAAGGCCTTGATCACCTCTGCAGGGGCTTGCACCAGCTCTATCAGTACACCTTCACCACTCAAGGGAAATTCATCATTTCCTTTGGGATGAACAAAGCAAATATCAAAACCAGCTGCACCCTTTCGGATCCCCCCCGGTGCAAATCGCAAACCTTGGGAAGTCAACCAATTGACGGCTGCAGGCAAATCGTCAATCCACAAACCGACATGGTTCAAAGGGGTGGTATGAACCGCAGGTTTTTTATCGATATCTAAGGGTTGCATCAAATCGACTTCAACCTTCAAAGGCCCTTGACCTATGGTGCAGATATCTTCATCGACATTTTCCCGTTCAGATTTGTAATGGCCCGACACACTAAGGCCAAAGAGATCAACCCATAAGTGCCGGAGTGTGGACTTATCTGTTGCACCTATTGCAATTTGTTGGATACCTAAGACTTTGAATGGACGGATCACACAAACTCCACAATCACTTGGTCAACGCTCAGAGAGTCCCCTTTGAACGCCTGAACAGATTTGACAACGCCATCTTGCGCTGCGAACAAGACGTTCTCCATCTTCATGGCTTCAATAACTGCAACCCTCTCACCAGCTTGAACTTTTTGGCCTTGGATAACAGAAACTTCTACCAAAAGTCCTGGCATCGGTGACAACACAAATCGCGACATGTCAGCAGGTGGTTTGTAGGGCATGAGCCTGTAAAGGTCAGCCATTCGCGGCGATATGACCAAGGCTTCAATACGCAGTCCATGGTGTTGAATTTGTAAAACCAGAGGATTTTTGACTGAGCCTCTTTCAACTTGCGCGACAAAGGCTTGGCCGTTCACAGTGCCCTCGATAGCAATGTCATTCAATCGAGAGTGACTTTCAATGGCATAGTTTTTATTGTTCACTTTGATGACAGCGGTGCCCCTGCCGCCCACGTCGTCAACCTCAACCTGGGTATATCCATGGTTGCCCTTGGCGTCCAAGGTGATGACGGTGTAAGTCTGACCGACCTTGACATCGTAGCCAGGCAACTGGCCGCTTAATGAAGCAGCCCGCTCACGGGATTTTCGCCTCACAAATGCGGCAAGAGCGATAAGAAAATCAGCGTCGATATGCGAAACACTTTCGGCGCTGAAACCTTTGGAAAAATGTTCTGCAATAAAGCCAGTATTGAAACTACCCGCTACAAAGTCTGGATGTGCAAGCAAGGCAGACTGGAACGGAATATTCGAATTGATACCGCGAATCACAAAACCATTGAGCGCATCCCGCATCTTGGCTATCGCATCATTGCGATCGCGTCCATGAACGATCAATTTTGCAATCATGGAGTCATAGTGAATAGGAATTTCACCTCCCTCTTGAACGCCAGTGTCAACTCTCACGCCAAATAAGTGCTCTGTATCAGCTTGGTACATGGAGGTGGGTGGTGGTTGAAAACGAATCAGCCGACCGGTAGAGGGTAAGAAATTTCTGAAGGGATCTTCTGCATTGATTCGACACTCGATGGCCCAACCATCTCGGCGAACATCTGATTGCGCAAATGGGATTTTTTCGCCTGCAGCGACTCGGATCATCCACTCCACCAAATCTAATCCGGTGATGCACTCCGTCACCGGATGCTCAACCTGCAGGCGCGTATTCATCTCTAGAAAATAAAAACTCTGATCTTTGCCAACAACAAATTCAACAGTCCCAGCACTTTGGTATTTAACCGCCTTTGCAAGTGCGACTGCTTGTTCACCCATCGCCTGTCGGGTCTCGTCGCTGATGAAAGGCGAAGGTGCTTCTTCAATCACCTTTTGATGTCGGCGCTGAATTGAACACTCACGTTCATTCAAAAATAAGACATTTCCAAACGCATCGCCGAGCAGTTGAATTTCAATATGCCGAGGTTCTTCAACAAATTTTTCAATGAAAACTCGGTCGTCTCCAAAGCTGTTTCTCGCTTCATTTCGGCAAGATGTAAAACCCTCATGGGCCTCTTTGTCGTTGAAGGCTACCCGCAGTCCTTTGCCGCCACCGCCAGCACTGGCCTTGATCATCACTGGGTAGCCAATGCCTTTAGCAATCTCAACGGCTTTTTCGGAACTCTCGATAGCTTCATTGACACCAGGAATGGTGTTGACTTTTGCAAGCGCAGCCAATTTTTTAGAGGCGATTTTGTCGCCCATGGCTGCAATTGCTTCATGTTTGGGGCCGATAAAAACGATGGAATTCTCTTCACATTGCCGCGCAAAATCTTCGTTTTCACTGAGGAAACCATAGCCCGGGTGAATGGCTTGTGCACCTGTTTCTTTGGCAGCAGCAATAATCACTTTGCCCAAGAGATAGCTTTCACGGCTAGGCGCTGGGCCAATGCACACTGATTCATCAGCCAAAGCAACATGGCGGGCATTTTTATCCGCCTCAGAATAAACAGCCACTGTAAATATACCCATGCGCTTTGCAGTCGCAATCACTCGACAGGCTATCTCGCCTCTGTTTGCAATCAAAATTTTGGTAAACATTGCTTTTTCTACGCCTTTAAAGAGGAATGTTGCCGTGCTTACGCCACGGGTTCTCAATTTTTTTATCTTTCAACATCACCAAAGAACGGCAAACTCTCTTGCGGGTCTCACTGGGAAGAATGACGTCATCTATAAATCCGCGAGCACCAGCGACAAACGGGTTGGCAAACCTGGCCTTGTATTCCGCCTCTTTGGATGCCAGCTTCTCGGGGTCGCCTTTGTCTTCACGGAAAATAATTTCCACAGCACCTTTGGCACCCATGACAGCAATTTCAGCATGAGGCCAGGCGAAATTGACGTCCCCCCTTAAGTGCTTTGAAGCCATCACATCGTATGCACCACCATAGGCTTTGCGAGTGATGACAGTTATCTTTGGCACAGTGCATTCAGCATATGCGTACAAGAGCTTTGCCCCATGCTTGATGATGCCGCCGAATTCTTGCGCAGTGCCTGGCATGAAGCCGGGGACATCAACGAAAGTAATGACAGGTATATTGAATGCATCGCAAAAGCGGACAAATCTTGCGGCCTTGATACTGCTTTTAATGTCCAAACACCCAGCCAAAACCAAAGGTTGATTGGCAACAATACCAACAGTTTGTCCCGCCATTCTTGCAAAACCAATCAAAATATTTTTGGCGTAGTCGGGTTGGAGTTCAAAGAAGTCTCCGTCATCCACAGTTTTAAGAATGAGCTCCTTCATGTCATATGGCATATTGGGGTTGTCGGGAACCAAGCTGTCTAAGCTGGTGTCTATACGCTCTGCAGGATCGCCACTTGGGCGCACAGGCGGCTTCTCGCGGTTATTCAAGGGGAGGTAGTTGTACAAGCGCCTCAGCATCAAAAGTGCTTCTACGTCGTTATTGAAAGCCATATCAGCCACGCCACTTTTGGTCGTGTGCGTTGCTGCGCCACCCAAATCTTCTGCACTGACCTCTTCATGCGTCACAGTTTTCACCACTTCAGGGCCGGTGACGAACATATAAGAACTGTCCTTCACCATGAAGATGAAATCAGTCAACGCTGGGGAATACACAGCGCCGCCAGCTGAAGGGCCCATGATCATGCTGATTTGTGGAACCACGCCACTGGCCATAACGTTACGCTGAAACACCTCTGCATAGCCACCTAAAGACGCAACACCTTCTTGAATACGCGCACCCCCTGAATCATTCAAGCCAATAACGGGTGCGCCCACTTTCAAAGCTTGGTCCATGATCTTGCATATCTTTTCTGCATGAGACTCTGACAAAGCACCACCATAAACAGTGAAATCTTGACTGAATACAAAGACAAGTCGTCCATTGATCATGCCGTAGCCCGTCACAACACCATCGCCAGGAATTTTGTTGGCCTCCATACCAAAATCCACACAACGATGTTCGACAAACATATCCCATTCTTCAAAAGTTCCTTCATCGAGCAAAATTTCTAACCGCTCTCGTGCGGTCAATTTCCCCTTGGCATGTTGCGCTGCGATTCGCTTCTCACCGCCACCCAGTCTGGCAGCGGCTCGCTTTTCTTCGAGTTGATGAATGATTTCTTGCATGAATCTACCTTTGAAATTTTTGTATTTTGGAAGCAGCTAAAAGGGCCTACAAGGCGAGTAACTGTCGAGCGGCTGTAGAAGCCGCGATACGCCCATAGAGCACGTCTTGCTCTAATAAGGGCAAATGAGAAGCCACCTTGGGATTTTGAATAAAAGCCATTTTCAGTCCTGTTTGGATTAACTCTTGCAACCACTTTAAGGACTGAGACTGCCGACGGTTTTGCCACTCGCCATTGTTCATTTGAAGTTGTTTAAAGTCAGACACAACAGACCAAAACTCTGAAACACCACTTCCAGACAAAGCAGACAAGCTAAGGACTTTAGGACGCCATTTTTCAAGTGCAGTCATTGAATTTCCATGTCCGCCCAGCAAATGAAAAGCACTTTCGATAAATGACTGTGCCTTGGAAGCGGCATTTTCATCTAAGTCAGATTTGTTGATCAGAACCACATCTGCAATTTCCATGATTCCTTTTTTAATGGCCTGTAAGTCATCGCCAGCATTGGGAAGTTGCATGACAACAAACATGTCCGTCATGCCTGCTACTGTTGTTTCACTTTGTCCTACACCCATGGTTTCAACAATGACAATGTCGTAGCCAGCTGCTTCACATAGCAAAATACATTCGCGGGTTTTTTCTGCCACCCCGCCCATGGTTCCACTGCTAGGGCTTGGTCGAATATAGGCTGAAGGGTTGTTGGATAACAATTCCATCCGCGTTTTGTCTCCCAAAATAGAACCGCCAGAAACGCTAGAAGAAGGATCAACCGCTAAAACAGCCACCTTATGACCTTGGTTGATTAGCCACATCCCTAAGTTTTCAATAAGGGTTGATTTACCTACACCAGGGACTCCGCTCAATCCAATGCGCATAGATCGACCCGTAAGCGGCAACAACTGAGTCAACAGTTGGTCAGCTTGTTTGCGGTGGTCTTCTCTTGAAGATTCCATCAAAGTGATGGCTTTGGCCAGCGCACGTCGTTTAGGAAGCGCTTCAGCACTGGTTAGATCATGAAGAGTCTGAGCTAAATCTGTCATGGTGACTCAAAATTATTTTTGAGCTTGAACAGCTTGCTCAATGTGTGAAAGGACATCTCGCGCACTGACTGGGATAGGTGTGCCTGGTCCGTAAATGCCTTTAACACCTGAAGCGTAGAGAAAATCGTAATCTTGCTTGGGAATCACACCACCAACAAAAACAATGATGTCGTCTGCACCTTGCTTTTTCAGCTCGGTAATGATGGCTGGCACCAAGGTTTTATGTCCGGCCGCCAAGGTTGAAACACCTACAGCGTGCACATCATTTTCAATCGCCTGTCGAGCGCATTCCTCTGGGGTTTGAAACAAGGGCCCTATATCCACATCAAAACCCAAATCGGCAAATGCAGTTGACACCACTTTTGCACCTCGGTCGTGTCCATCTTGACCCAGTTTTGAGATCATCACGCGTGGTCTTCTGCCTTGCTTGATGGCAAACTCAGCAATATCGTCTTTGAGTTGATTCCAATACTCCATGGTGTCTCCCTCATGGCCGCTGTCATAAGCCGCAGCATAAATACCGCTGACCTTTTGTGTATCAGCTCTGTGGCGACCAAATACTTTTTCAAGTGCATCACTCACCTCACCCACCGTGGCACGCAATCGCATCGCCTTTATTGACAGATTAAGCAGGTTTCTGTCACCATTTTTCGCTGCTTCAGTGAGGGCGTCTAAGGCAAGCGCAACAGCCTTGGAATCACGGCTGGCTTTGACGCTATGGATCCGATCAATTTGGCTCAAACGAACCTTCACATTGTCGATATCTCTGACTTCTACGGAATCTTCTTGCGCGAGTTTGTATTTATTGACACCCACAATCACATCTTGACCGGAATCAATCCGAGCTTGCTTGTCAGCAGCAGCAGCTTCGATCTTCAATTTTGCCCAACCAGAATCGA
>JBILIR010000075.1:0-6823 GCA_044368955.1 Limnohabitans sp. | reverse complement strand
GACTTGCGCCCACCACGCGACAAACGCTGCTCGATAGCCACGGTGGGCGGAATACCGTAAACCGCATCCACTTCGGGCCGACCAGCAGGCTGCACAATGCTTCGCGCATAGGCGTTCAGACTTTCCAGGTAACGGCGTTGCCCTTCGTTGAACAAAATATCAAACGCCAAGGTGGATTTACCCGAACCGCTGACACCTGTCACCACATTGAACTGACCGCGTGGAATATCCACACTCAAACTCTTCAAATTGTGTTCTTTGGCATGGACGATGCGAATATGGTTGCTGACCTCGGGGCGTGCAATCGCCACATAAGCTGCCACTTGTTCGGATACCTTGTGCACCTGCCCCATGCTGAGTTCATAGTCGCGCAGCGCTTGACCTGTGTGCGAGGTGGGATGTTCACGCAAAGTTTCGGGCGAACCTTCAGCCACCAACAAGCCACCGCCCTCGCCGCCTTCAGGCCCCAAATCAATCAACCAATCACTGGAGCGAATCACATCCAAATTGTGTTCAATCACAATCAAGGAATGCCCTGCTTCCAATAAACGCCGCAGCGCTCGCATCAGCTTGGCAATGTCATCGAAATGCAAACCCGTGGTGGGTTCGTCAAACAAAAACAAAGTTCCCTTTCTAGCCGTGGCTTGACGACTGGAAGAGGCTGACTTGGCCGCCTCTGCCAAAAACCCTGCCAACTTCAAACGCTGGGCTTCACCACCACTGAGCGTGGGCACGGGTTGGCCCAAGCGCACATATTCCAAACCCACATCCACAATCGGTTGCAAGGCACGAATCACATCACGGTCGTTGGCGAACAGTTGAGCGGCTTCGCTGACCGTCAATGCCAACACATCGGCCACGTTCAAAAAATAATTGGAATCTGACCCCGATTTTTTTCGCTCGATTTTGACTTCGAGGATTTCAGGGCGGTAGCGCTGGCCGTTGCAATCGGGGCAACGCAAATAGACGTCGCTCAAAAATTGCATTTCCACATGCTCGAAGCCTGAACCACCACAGGTGGGGCAGCGTCCATCGCCGCCGTTGAAGCTGAACTTGGAAGCGGTGTAACTGCGCTGACGAGACATCGCGGTGTTGGCAAAAATCTCGCGTATCGCATCCCATGCACCCACATAGCTCACGGGGTTAGATCGTGCCGTTTTGCCAATCGGAGACTGATCGACAAACACCACATCACTTAAATGGTCGGCACCCAGCAAACGATCGTGCGCACCTGCGCCGTCGGTGGACTTGCCAAAGTGGCGCAACAAAGCAGGTGCCAAAATGTCTTGAATCAAGGTGGATTTACCGGAACCGCTGACACCGGTGACTGTGACCAAACGCTGCAAGGGAAACTCGATGCTCAGGTCTTGCAAATTATGTTCACGCGCACCTTCCAATATCAGCCTTGGCGTGCTGTCGGTGACCAAACGCTTTAAGCCCAAACCCACTTGCTTGCGAGCACCTAAATAATCGCCGGTCAAGGTGTTGGCGCTTTTGAGTTGCTGCGGTGTGCCGTCAAACACGATATTGCCACCGCGCTCACCGGGGCCTGGCCCCATGTCCACGATACGGTCTGCCGCCAACATCACCGCGGGATCATGCTCGACCACCACCAAGGTGTTGCCTGCATCACGCAAGCGCAACATGGCTTGGGTGATGCGGTGCATATCGCGGGGATGCAAACCTATGCTGGGTTCATCCAGCACAAACAAGGTATTGACCAAAGACGTGCCCAAGGCGGTGGTGAGGTTGATACGCTGCACCTCGCCGCCACTCAAGGTGCGGCTTTGTCTGTCCAAACTGAGATAGCCCAATCCCACATCGCAGAGGTATTTCAAACGCGTACGAATTTCTTCGAACAACAAATGCAAAGCCTGTTGCTCAGCCTGTGCGTGGGCGGTCAGCGAATCGTCATGGGCCATGTGCTCAAAAAATGTCCGCAAGCGGTCAATGGGCAACAGCATCAAATCGTGCAAACACAAACCAGGCAAACTTTCCAATTGCCCACTTTGCCACGCCACGCCTTGCGGCATAAAGCGCTTCGCGTCAGGCATGGCCGCTTTGGCACTGGCCATGCTGCCAATGCGCCACAACAGGCTGTCGGTTTGCAAACGTGCGCCGCCACAGTCGCCACACGGCGTGTAACTGCGGTACTTGGAGAGCAAGACGCGGATGTGCATCTTGTAGGACTTGGTTTCAAGGTATTCAAAGAAACGCTTGATGCCATACCACTGTTGGTTCCACTTGCCCGTCCAATTCGGCGAGCCTTGGATCACCCAATGGTGCTGCTCAGGGGTGAGCTTGTTCCACGGCGTGTCACGCGGAATGCCTGCTGTTTCGGCGTGGCGCATCAAATCGTCTTGGCACTCTTGCCATGCAGGGGTTTGTATCGGTTTGATCGCCCCCATGCGCAGCGTGAGTTTGTCGTTGGGAATCACCAAGCCGTAATCCACGCCAATCACACGTCCAAAGCCTTTGCACTTGGGACATGCGCCTGCAGGCGAATTGAAGGAGAACATGGAGGGCGTGGGGTCGCTGTAACGTATATCGCTGGCCGGACAATGCAGTCCGGTTGAAAAACCAAAGGCTTCGCCCTTAGACTCGGCGTCCGCGTCTGCTGCCATGCGGTAAGCGGTCATGCGACCGCTGCCGCGCTGCAAAGCCACCTCGATGGCTTCCATCACCCGCGAAGGCTCGGCGCTTTGCACCCTGAACCTGTCTGCGGCCACGTCCAACACCTGAGGATCGTCCTTGGCTTTGCCCGCACGCTGGGTGTGCACACGGCTAAAGCCACTGGCACTCAACCACGCTTGCAACTCTTCAGCGCTGGTGTTGGCAGGTAACTCCACGGGAAAAGTGATGACCCAGCGCGGGTCACCCACGCTCAAGGCTTGCAGCTGCGCAAAAATGGTTTGTGCGTTGTCGTGCTTCACGGCCTCGGCGGTCTGCTTGTCAAACAACTGCGCCGCCCGTGCAAACAACAACTTCAAGTGGTCATTCAGCTCGGTCATGGTGCCCACGGTGGAACGTGAACTGCGAACTGGGTTGGTTTGGTCGATGGCGATCGCTGCGGGCACACCATCGACTTTGTCGACAGCGGGTCTGTCCATGCGGTCTAAAAACTGCCGCGCATAAGCGCTGAAGGTTTCGACATAACGCCTTTGACCTTCGGCGTACAAGGTGTCGAACACCAAACTGGACTTACCCGAACCGCTGGGGCCGGTGAACACGGTCAACTCACCCGTGTGGATATCGATGTCGATGTTTTTGAGGTTGTGCTGTCGGGCGCCTCGGATACGTATCAGGCCTTGTGTCATCCCGCCATTATTCCCCGAGGTAAGCAGCCCTCACTTTGGGGTCGTGCAAAAGGGTTTTAGCCTCCCCTTGCATGCTGATTTGACCCGACTCCATCACATAAGCACGTTGTGCAATTTTTAAAGCACGACTGGCGTTTTGCTCGACCAGCAGCAGGGTGACACCCATGGACGCCACCTCTTGGATGACTTCAAAGATTTTGTCCACCATCAAAGGCGACAAACCCATGGAGGGCTCATCCAGCAGCAAGACCTTGGGTCGACTCAGCAAGGCACGTCCCATGGCCAGCATTTGCTGCTCGCCCCCGGACAAGGTGCCAGCCAACTGCGTTCTGCGCTCTTTCAAGCGCGGGAACAAGGCGAAGACACGATCGACATCTGCGGCAATGCCTTCTTTGTCGTCGCGCAAATACGCGCCCATTTGCAGGTTTTCCAAAATGCTCATGCGGGTAAAGACGCCACGCCCTTCAGGCACCATCACCAAACCTTGCTTAACCAAGTCCCACGCACCTTGGCCTTGAATGTCTTTGCCCAAGTATTCAATGCTGCCCGACGTGGCCGCCAAGGTGCCCGTGATGGCCTTCATGGTGGTGGTTTTGCCTGCGCCGTTGGAGCCAATCAGGGATACCAATTCGCCTTCACGCACCTCCAAGCTGATGCCTTTGACGGCTTGGATACCGCCATAAGCCACCTTGAGGTTGTTGACTTTGAGCAGAACTTTAGGGTCACTCATCTCAATGCTCCCCCGTGCCCAAATAGGCTTCAATTACTTTGGGGTCTGACTGCACCTGCGCCGGTGTACCTTGCGCGATTTGTTTGCCGTAGTCCAGCACCGTGACCGCATCGCACAGCCCCATGACCAACTTCACATCATGCTCAATCAACAAAATGGTCCTGCCATCTTTGCGTATGCGGTCGATCAACTCACGCAACTGCACTTTTTCGGTAGCGTTCATGCCCGCAGCTGGTTCGTCCAAGGCGATGAGCTTGGGATCGGTGGCCAAGGCACGGGCAATTTCTAAGCGACGCTGGTCGCCGTAGCACAAGGTACGCGCTTTGAACTCGGCAAATTCGCCTATGCCAACGTAGTCCAGCAGTTCTTGGGCACGCTTGGCAATATCGCTTTCTTCTTGCTTGAACTTAGCGGTGCGAAAGATCGCACCCAGCAGACCCGAACCGGTACGCACATGACGACCGACCATCACATTCTCTAGCGCAGACATCTCAGCAAACAAGCGGATATTTTGAAAAGTGCGAGCAATACCTGCTTGCGCCACCTCATGTACCGCGGTGGGTTGGTAGGGCAAGCCGGCCAGCATGAAGTTACCGCTGTCAGGCGTGTACAAACCCGTGATGACATTAAAGAAAGTGGTTTTGCCAGCCCCATTGGGGCCAATCAAGCCGTACACCTGACCAGCTTGAATCGTCATCCCCACATCGCTCAACGCCTGCAAACCGCCAAAGCGTTTGGAGATGCCTTGCACCTGCAACACCGGGGTGCTCATGGCTTGGCTCCGCTGACCGGCAAGTCTTTGCCATGTTCAGGCGCTGGCCACAAACCGCGAGGCCGCCACAACATGATGAGGATCATGGCCAAGGCGATGAGCAACTGGCGCAAGATTGCCGCATCCAAACGACCGTCGGTCATGGCTTGCAAAGGTCCCGCCACATAGCGCAACACCTCGGGCAAGGCCGACAACAACACAGCCCCCAAGATGACGCCAGGCAAATGGCCTAAGCCGCCCAAGACCACCATGGCGACGATCATCACCGACTCCATCAGGCTGAAGGACTCAGGTGACACAAAGCCTTGAAAGGAAGCAAACATCACCCCTGCTACCCCGCCGAAACCGGCACCCATGCCAAACGCCATCAGCTTTAAATTGCGGGTGTTGATGCCCATGGCTTTGGCCGCAATTTCATCTTCGCGTATGGCCATCCAAGCACGTCCAATGCGCGAAGTTTGCAGCCGATAGCAAATCAACACACTCACCAAGACCAGCACCAAGAACAGGTAGTAGTACTGGGTGACGCTGGAGAGTTCCACAAAACCTAAATCCAATTTACGCGACAAGGGGTGACCCATCACCGTCATCGGGTCGATGGCCCCCAAACCCTTGGGGCCGTTGGTGATGTTGACGGGGTTGTCCAAGTTGTTCATGAAGACGCGGATGATTTCGCCAAAGCCCAAGGTGACGATCGCCAAATAGTCGCCACGCAGCTTCAAGGTAGGTGCACCTAACAACACACCAAACAAACCCGCCAAGGCCGCGCCTATGGGTATCACCGCCCACAAAGGCGTGTGCAAACCATTGGGGAACATGGCGGCGATCCATGGGAAGGTGTCGGTCAGGTGGGGCGAGGCCAGCAAGCCAAACATGTAAGCGCCCACCGCAAAGAAGGCCACAAAGCCTAAATCGAGCAAGCCGGCATAGCCCACCACGATATTCAGGCCCAGCGCCAGCAACACATACAAAAGCGCCATGTCGGCGATACGCACCCAGGCATTGCCCATCGACTGCAGCAACAAGGGCAGAAGCAAGAGGCCAATGGCCCACAGCACATATGTAAAGGGTTTGGACTTGTTCATGCGCGGTCCGCCACACGTTCACCGAGCAAGCCCGAGGGTCGCAAGGTCAGCACAATGATGAGCACCACAAACGCAAAAATATCGGCATAGTGGCTGCCCAAGACGCCACCTGTCAGGTCGCCAATGTAGCCCGAGGCAATGGCCTCAATCAGGCCCAGCAAAATGCCGCCCACCACTGCACCGGCTAAATTGCCAATGCCACCAAACACCGCCGCGGTGAAAGCCTTCAAGCCTGGCAAAAAGCCCATGGCGTGTTGCACCGTGCCGTAGTTCGAGGCCCACATCACACCCGCCAAGGCCGCGAGCACTGCGCCAATGATGAAGGTGGCCGAGATGATGGTGTCAGGACGCACACCCATCAAGGTGGCCACACGGGGGTTTTCGGCAGTGGCTCGCATGGCTCGACCCAAGCGGGTGCCATTGACCAACCACATCAGCAAGGCCAGTGAAATGGCTGTAACACCCAAAATCATGATTTGGGTGGGCGTGATCACCGCACCGCCCAAGTCAATCGGGTCGGCAGGCAACAAAGTGGGGAAAGCTTTGTAGTTGGGCTTCCAAATGATCATCGCCAAGGTCTGCAACAAGATGGACACGCCAATGGCGGTGATGAGGGGCGCCAACTTGGGCGCTGAGCGCAAGGGGCGGTAAGCAATTTTTTCAATCGCGAAATTAAGCACGGCCGCCACCACACAAGCCACCACCAAGGCAATCAGCAACATCATCCACCCCGGCAACCACGGCATATGTTCTTGCAAGATGCCAATCACCGTCCAACTGGTGAGTGCGCCCACCATCAACACCTCGCCGTGCGCGAAATTGATCAGGTTGATGATGCCGTAAACCATGGTGTAGCCAAGGGCGACCAGCGCGTACATGCTACCCAAGACCAAGCCATTGATGATTTGTTGGAAAAAAA
>JBILIR010000074.1:0-6847 GCA_044368955.1 Limnohabitans sp. | reverse complement strand
GTTGCAGCTGTCCGATAGTTGTTTTGAACTTGCTGTTGGACTGCACAAAGCAAAACCCCCGCAGGTTTGTGGCCTACGGGGGTTTGCGATGAAAGAAATGAAGTTCTTAAATCAGCGCACTCAATCAGAAGTTGAATTGTGAACGTACAGAAATGACACGTTCTTTGTCTGTCGCGCCACCGGTGTATGCACCTGATGTAGAGGTGTTTGTATCAAGCATAACAATTTTGTGACCGAATTTGGTCTCTGCGTAGTTAAACATGACGCGAGCATTGGAATTCAAAATCCAGTTCAAAGCATAGGTGTTGGTACGAGCGGTTTCGGAGTTTTGTACACGGCTACCGAAAGATGTCGCTGCGGATACGCCATTAGTATTGACAGCGGTAGCACAAGATCCGGTAGTCGTACAAGTGGATGACGACACAGCCTGGTCTGCAGTGTATTTTGATGTACGGAAACCGACTTGCCATGCACCTGTTCCATTGCCCACCACGCCACCGTAATCCTTCATGAAGACGGATTTGGGTTTGATACCACCAAATGCGCCGCCTTTGTAAGCATCTGCCCAGCTCTCACCGGTGATGTTGTACATGAATTCCATGTATTCGGCTTTGACTTGAACACCCATAGCTTGAGCAGTACCTGCTCCGATCGAATCTAAGTCTTGAACGGTACCTGAAGCGTTGTATTTGCTGTTGAAAGTCTCCATTTGGAACTTGAAGGGGCCACGCGCACCAGCGAATTCAATGCCGCGCAATTTTTGGTTGATGGTGATGGCATTGTTGGCGGTTACGTTGTAGCCGAAAGCAGTTTCAGCAGCATTATTATCAGTCAAAGTCCTCAACTTATCGCCACCAATTTGAGCACGGTAAACGTTGGACTGGCCACGGTTTTCTGAGCGCAAAGACACGATGGTTGCTCGTGTGGTTTCGTCAGGTGCAGATGATGTGTTACCAGAGTTGGTGGGTACAACTTGTGAGTCGCCGCCTGTGTAACCTGCACCAACGTGCAACACGGTGTCTTTGATGTCTTGGAGTTCTGCCAAGTTCAGTGTCAAACGAGCGGCTGCCTTGGTGCCAATGCTGCTTTGGTTGGTGAGTTCGTTGAAACCGTCTTGGTAAAAAGAGGCGGCATATGTCAAGCCTTTCATGGGTGCACCGTGAAGCATGGCGCCCAAGCGCTTGCCGGGGACCATTTGGTTGCCGTAGGAACGCTCCATGAAATCGATGTTGTTAGAACTGGTTTGCTCTTCCAAGCTGAAAGGCTGCTTGAAACGGCCTACGCGAACTTCGGCTTTTTTGTTGAAGCCGTAGTTACCATAAGCGGTGTCAATCCAGTTGGTGCTACTTCCTACGCCGTTGCCGACGACTTCGTAGCTGATGTCTTTGTTGATCTTGCCGGAAACGCCGATGCGGGCACGGCGAACCTCGAAGTTGTCACCAACGGACGCGCTATCGCGGTCATAACTGGTGTTGTAGTCGTTGCTGATGTTGCGGGCATCGAATTGCACGCGGCCAGTGACTTTGGCTTCAACTTGGGCAAATGCTGACGCAGTTGCACCCAAGCATAAAATGGCGACTGCAGCAGATGTTGCGCTGCGTGCAGAGAATTTCACTTGTTTCATTTAAAACTCCAAAATAAATTGAACTACAGGGTTAATACCTGCGCCATTCTTGGTTTTGCATGTTTCAGTTCCGTGACAACGTTGTATTCGCCCCACCTTTGAATTGCATTTTTTAGTATTTTAGTATTCATATGTCCACTGTTGACCGCTTTATTTCTTTGCTAGACCAAAGCCTGCGCACCGTTTTTGCACAGCATCATGCGGCGCGGCCTGACCCAGCGCAGGGCATCAGCACATTGACGCTGACCGACGCCGAGCGTGCCGAGTCCGGCGCTTTGATGCGGGTAAACCATGTGGGCGAGGTCTGTGCCCAAGCGCTTTATGCGGCGCAAGCATTGGCCACGCGCAACCCGCAACTGCGGGAACAGTTTGTGCAAGCCAGCGCCGAAGAAACCGACCATTTGGCGTGGACCGAAGCACGCTTGGCAGACTTAGGCGCCAGGCCCAGCTTGCTCAACCCGCTTTGGTATGCAGGTTCGTTTGCCATTGGCTATGCCGCTGGCAAGCTGGGTGGAGATGGCATGAGTTTGGGCTTTGTGGTGGAAACTGAACACCAAGTGGGTGCGCATTTGGGCGAGCACCTAGAGCGCTTGCCCGCCGCCGACTTGGCCTCAAGGGCGGTGGTGGCGCAAATGCAAGCCGATGAAGCACAACACGCGGCGGATGCGCAAAAAGCCGGTGCCGTGGCCTTGCCCCAAGCCCTGCGCGAAGCTATGCGCTTGGCCGCCAAGGTCATGACCACTGTTGCGCACAGGGTTTAAGTTACCCAATCTTGGGTTTTCCACCCAGGTAAGCCAAGCAAGCTTTGGTCGTTGGTCACCAGCACCGCGTTCACGGCTTTGGCATGGGCCGCAATCATCATGTCCAAAGCGCTTAATGAAAGTCCTTTGTTTTGTAATGTGGCTCGCTCTTGGCCGTAAACGGCAGCACAAGCACTGTCCCAAGGCAAAACCTGCACTCGGTGAAGAAACGCTCTGACAGCCTGATGCAGCGCTATAGCTTGGGGTCGTCGAGCCAGACCAAATAACAACTCGCCTTCCGTAACAGCACTTAAACACATCTCGCTCAGGGGTCGTTTTTGAAGACGCTTGACAACACCTTGGTTGCCTCGCAATAGGAAGCTGATGGTGTTGGTGTCTAAAAGGTAGGTCGCCATAGACGAAAAAATTAAACAGCGAAGGGGTCGCGTTCGGAAGGTGCTTGCTGCCTTTCTTGAGCGCTTAAAAAGTCATCATCCACACTGAGCGTTGGCAGCAGTTGCAAAAACCCATCCCAATCGACTGGCTTTTTAGAAAGGATGACGTCGCCGGATGCGGGGTCTTGCCGAATAAACACTTCAGTTGTGTCAAATCGAAACGCCATCGGCAAACGCACGGCTTGGCTGCGACCATTGGTGAAAATTTTGGCAGTGGTTGACATGCGACCCCCTTGGTATATATCCAAATATATACCTTAGTTTATCGCCCATTTTCCCGATTGAATAGCTCCAAGCACGTGAGCCATGCACATCAGGCAGTGTGCGCTGGGCACTTTTTTTATGTCTCTACAACCTCAAACCCCGTGGTGATCTCGGCGGTTTTGCCCAGCATGATGCTGGCCGAGCAGTATTTGTCGTGGCTCATCTTGATGGCGCGTTCGACCACTTCGGGCGGTATGCCTTTTCCACGCACCGTGAAATGCATGTGGATGCGGGTGAACACCTTGGGGTCGGTCTCAGCGCGTTCACTGGTGAGCTTGACGGTGCAGCCCTGAATGGCGTGACGGCCACGCTTCAAAATCAGCACCACGTCGTAAGCGGTGCAGCCGCCAGCACCCGCCAACATCAGCTCCATAGGGCGTGCGGCAAGGTTCTGACCGCTTTGATCGGGCTTGGCGGGGTCTGGCGCCCCATCCATGGCCACCACGTGGCCGCTGCCGGTCTCGGCGACAAACCCCATGGCGGAACGGGTACCGCTCGCGCCTGTCCAACTGACTGTGCATTCCATGGTTTATTCCCTTTTTCCCTTTGTCCCTTTTTCCATATTGTGTATGAACCAATAAATATTGCAGCGCAGCAAATCATCGGCTATATTGGCGCTTCGCTTGGTTTACAAGCTCCTGTTGTCTCCTCCACCCTCTGAAAAGGTGGATTTACAGCCCCGCCTCCGCAAGGAGCGGGGCTTTTTTTGAACCTGTTGGCAACTGCGGGACAATAGCGCATGGCCTCACACAAACCCAGCACCCACAAGCCCCCTGCCTTCACCAAGCCAGCACGAGCGCGTCGTTTGACCCCAGCGGATTACCTGAAAAAAATCCTCACCGCGCGGGTCTACGACGTGGCCCACGAGTCGGCCTTAGACACAGCGCCCATCCTCAGCAAGCGACTGCACAACCAAGTGCTGCTCAAACGTGAAGACCAGCAGCCGGTGTTCAGCTTCAAGCTGCGCGGTGCCTACAACAAAATGGTGCAACTCAGCCCCGCCCAACTTGCCAAGGGCGTGGTGTGTGCGTCGGCTGGCAACCATGCGCAAGGCGTGGCTTTAGGTGCGAAAAAATTGGGCACCCGGGCGGTGATCGTCATGCCTGTCACCACGCCAGCTTTGAAGGTGGAAGCTGTGAAAGCGCTGGGTGGCGAGGTGCTGCTGCACGGCGACAGCTACACCGACGCCTACGACCACGCGGTGAAGCTCTGTGCCAAACAAGGCTTGACGTTTATTCACCCGTTTGATGATCCCGAGGTGATTGCTGGGCAAGGCACGATTGCCATGGAGTTGCTGCGCCAGCACCAAGGTCCCTTGGACGCGGTCTTTGTCGCCATTGGCGGGGGTGGCTTGATATCCGGTGTGGCGAACTACATCAAAGCAGTAAGACCCGAGGTAAAGGTGATTGGTGTGCAAATGGACGACTCGTCCGCCATGCTGCAGTCAGTGACTGCTGGCAAGCGTGTCACCTTGAGCGATGTGGGTTTGTTTGCCGACGGTACCGCGGTGAAATTGGTGGGCGAGGAAACCTTTCGCGTGGCAAGGCATTTGGTGGACGACTACATCAGCGTAGACACCGACGCCGTATGCGCCGCCATCAAAGATGTGTTTGTGGATACGCGCAGCATCGTGGAACCCTCTGGGGCCATGGCAGTGGCTGCCATCAAAAAATATGTGACGCTTCACAAAACCCGTGGCCAAACCTATGCCGCCATTTTGTGTGGCGCCAATATGAATTTTGACCGTCTGCGCTTTGTCGCCGAACGCGCCGAGGTGGGCGAAGAACGCGAAGCCTTGCTGGCGGTCACCATCCCCGAAGAGCGCGGCAGTTTCAAGCGTTTTTGCGGTTTGCTGGGCGATTTGCCCACTTTTGGCGGCAGTAAATCGCCACGCTCCATCACCGAGTTCAACTACCGCATCAGCGACGCAGCCAAGGCCCATGTGTTTGTAGGTCTCACCACCAGCAGCATGGGCGAGAGCACCAAAATTGCTGCGCATTTGAGCCGCCATGGCTTTGAGTCGCTCGACCTCACCCACGACGACTTGGCCAAAGAACATATTCGCCACATGGTGGGAGGGCGTTCTGCTTTGGCACAAGACGAGCGCTTGCTGCGGTTTGTGTTCCCCGAGCGACCAGGTGCCTTGATGAAGTTTTTGTCCGCCATGCGCCCTGGTTGGAACATCAGCCTGTTTCACTACCGCAACCAAGGCGCAGACTACGGACGCATTTTGGTGGGACTGCAAGTGCCGTCCAAAGACCAAGCCAGCTTTGAGAAATTTTTAAACGGTTTGGGCTACCCCTATGTGGATGAGAGTGCCAACCCTGTGTACAAGCTGTTTTTGCAGCAGTAAGGAACGCTAAAAAAATTAAGTATGAGAGTTCAAAGGCGCTGAATTGATAAAGCTATTGAAAGCATTCATTTCTTTCATTACCCGATCAGTCTCTTCTGCGCTGAGTAAAGACTCTTGGCAAGAAGGGCAAAACTCCCCTTTTACCGCGGCAATCACAGAAGTTTCACCTTTGTAAGTGTGCGACACATCTCGCGTGTCTTGAATCAATTCAGCGGAACCACAAACAGGACATTTCATTGCTAAAGCTCCTTGAATGAAACAATCAAAACATCATCAATCACAGTTAACTTGAGGTATACCATCCCCACTTTTGATGGGGTGCGATAAACGTCTTGCCATATTGTGTGATCCGAATGGGTTGTCATACTTTTATGAAAATCCCTAGCCTGCAAAGACATCACCACTTCAAGCATGTCAGAAAAAGTAATGCCTAATGCAACAGCGCTAAGGCGAGCTTGTTGGGTGGTGCGTACATTTCCCTTTGAGGTAATTGTCTTAACCACGCTCAGCTTGCAATGAGGCGTTCTTTTTTCCACAGGAATATTAACCTAACCATCGTTAATTTAGCTAGTTCGCATTTTTCCGACCAGTGGAGTTTTAATGTTGTGAAATATGCACTCCTTAAAGTGACTCACGACCTTCTTTTGCTGTGCAGCAGTTGTATATTCATCTCGGCCGACAAGGTAGAGGCGTAAAACTTCTCGATCATCTCTACCGAGGTACGGGCGTTGCGAGCCAAGGTGAGCAAATCGATGTTGCCACCAAATATCAGTCTGAAGGTAATGGCGGTGTGGCGCAAGCTGTAAAAGCTGCGGTCGGCACCATGTGGCCCTTCTTTCAGCCCCAATGAATTCATGATCCAGTTGAACAACCAGCCAATGGTGTTCAAAGCGCGTAAGCGGTTTTTTTCTTCAGGGAAAAACACATAGTCTTCAGGGCCGCCAAAGCCCAAAGCGGTGTGGTGTTTGAGAACCGTTTTGTACACATTCACCGCTTGGGGCAAGCTGACGGTAGGCGCTTTGTGTCGCTTAATTTCAGGCGGTGTTAAGCGCAAATAGTTGAACTTGCCTGAGATGATTTCGATGTGCTTGTTCTTCAGTTGCCGAATATCACCTGGGCGCAAAAAAGTGTAGACCATGAAACGCAACAGCCAGTTCATCTCGAGCGGCATGCTGCGGTACATGGGCTTGATGTGAAAGCGTGTGTCGAGCTTGTCCCACACAAACACATGGTGGCGCAACACCTTGGCTTGGCGCAAAACAGCCGCGTACTCGGTCACGGTGAATGCACCGCGCGGTTTTTGCGTGACCTTCATTTTGGGAAACAAAGGCATTTGCGCAATGATGTCTTTTTCCACCAAATAACGTAGCACTTTGCGCAGCTGTGCGATGTAGCCCACGATGGTGGGTGT
>JBILIR010000073.1:0-6908 GCA_044368955.1 Limnohabitans sp. | reverse complement strand
GCGATGTCACCGAACCACGCGGCGGTATCCGCTGGATTTTTCCTGACAAAGCTGTTTTTTGGGAAAAGAAACCCACCACAGTCACCACCACAGAGACAAAATGAAAAACAACTTCATCGCAAAACAGCTGACCATCGCCACCCTTGTTTTATCGTTTGCCACGGCCCTGCATGCAGCAGAACCCAGCAACGACGACCGGATTTACCAAGCCACCTTTGGCGTCATCACCGCTTTTGGCTACAAAAAACAAATCGATGCAGACCCTATTTGCAAAGGTAAGGCTTACCCCGATTTCGATCTGGAGCAATTCTTAAATGCCATCCCCAAGGACTTTCTCAAACGACCCGATCAGCTTCAAGGTATCGCCAACCAATTCAAAGGGTATTTTCAAAACCTCGATACCGTGCAACTGCCTTCGGGAAAGACGATTCCTGTCTCTTACCAAGATTTGAAGAAAAGCACGGCTTTGCTGCTTCGCAAAGAAACCGAAAGCAGTGATGTCGCAGATTTGTGCCAAAAAATTTATGACGATGCCGATAAGATTTTTAAGAAGCAAATCCAAAGCATTCAACTTTTGGTCGTCAAAAAATAAGGCCCGTCCATGAAACGCCAATTCGGTTTTACCTCTGTGACCCGTGCCCACTTGGCGATGGCTCTCATGGGGGCCGTGTTGCTGAGCGCTTGTACCCAAGAGCAGCAGAATAAATTAGGCCGCGGCATCCAAAACTGGACAGGTACCGATGGCGTACTGGAAGTTTATGCTGGCGATAAAGTGGTTCGCCGCTTTCTCAAAGTGGACAAACTCAGCACTGCGCTGGGAACAGATGACGGTAAAGCGCGTGACTACCGCTACGGTTATGGCGTACTAGACGAAAACCTCAATATGCAAGTCGACGCCAATGAAAAACGGGTCTATTTCGAATTCAGCAGCTATTCAAATATTGTGTTCTTTGAAAACCCAAACTAAACAAACTTGGGTTATTCAACCAGCAGACCAGTTGGGTTTTCGCTTGTCCAAGAAAGCTTGAAAGCCCTCTTGGGCGCTGTCTTCCATCATGTTGCAAGCCATGGTTTGTCCCGCCAACTGATACGCTGCGCTCAAGCCCATCTCTAGCTGTTGGTAAAACAAGGCTTTACCTAAACGGACCGCAGGCTCAGGTTTGGCTGCGATCTTGAGGCACAACTGTAAAACCGCCTCAGCTAGCACCTCGGTTGGCACCACTTGGTTGATCAAACCGCGCTCTTTGGCGGTATCGGCGTCAATAAAGTCACCGGTCAAAAGCATTTCCATGGCCTGCTTGCGGTGCATATTGCGGCTCAAGCCCACGCTAGGGGTGGAACAAAACAAACCATAGTTGATACCCGACACCGCAAACCGAGCTTCTTGGCTGGCAACAGCCAGATCACACATGCTGACCAACTGGCATCCTGCCGCAGTCGCAATGCCTTGGACTTCAGCAATCACGGGTTGCGGCAGATTTTGAATACGAACCATCATGCGGCTGCATTGTGCAAACAATTGGGTGTAGAAATCGTGGTCGGGATGGTTGCGCATTTCACGCAAATCGTGTCCGGCGCTGAATGCACGACCGCCTGCAGCAATGACCACCACCCGACAGGATGCATCTTGCGCCACAGTCTGTAGAGCGTCGTCCAAGGCGCTGAGCATTTCGCTTGAAAGCGCGTTGAAGCTATCGGGTTGGTTGAGTACCAAACGCGTGACGCCTGTTGCGGGCGTTTCTCTTAAAACCCAATCGTTCATGGTGTATCTTCTCCTGTGAAACCTGCCTCGCCCCAGCCCCATGCCACCGAACCATCCGCCCTTGATTTATCTCGGGCCAAACGACCCGCTGCCAGACCCCTCAATGGCCTGGGATCGCTCCCATGGTGTCGAGGGCTTGCTGGCAGCCGGCGGCGGACTGTCTGTGGACCGTCTACGGGAAGCTTACAGCAAAGGCTGCTTTCCTTGGTTCAGCGAAGGTCAGCCCGTGCTTTGGTGGAGTCCTGACCCTCGAATGGTTTTGCAGGTCGCGCATTTCCGCTTTCACCGCTCTCTGCGGCAGTGGATGAAGCAGCATAAAAATTGGGAAATCCGTATTGATACGGCTTTTGATGCGGTCATAGAGCATTGCGCCCGTGCACCTCGCCCTGGGCAAAACGGCACATGGATCGTGGCCGATATGGTCAACGCTTACAAGGGCTTGCACAAGGCAGGCTTGGCCCACAGCGTGGAGACTTGGATAGATGGCCAGCTTAGGGGCGGTCTTTACTGCGTCAGCATAGGACATGCCGTGTTTGGCGAATCCATGTTCAGCTTGGTCCCCAATGGCTCTAAAATCGCTTTGGCCGCTTTGGTGGCCTTTTGCAAAGCCAACCACGTCAGCATGGTGGACTGCCAACAAAACACCCCCCACTTGTCTTTGATGGGCGGGGGCGAGGTTGCGCGAAGTCAGTTCCTTGACCATATCCTGCTTGCCAAAACCCTCCCCCCATTGCGCTGGCATTTTGACCCTTTATACTGGGCTGAACTCGTCCACTCTTAACGCTTTGCCGTGACACACCTCAAGGATTTGCCGCTTCAATCGTTGCAGTTTTATGCAACAGCGCCCTACCCTTGCAGTTACTTACCCGATCGACAAGCAAGGTCTCAGGTCGCCACCCCCAGCCACCTGATCCACAACGACACCTACTCAGAATTGGTTGCTAAAGGCTTTCGCCGAAGCGGCATGTTTACTTATCGGCCCTATTGCGATGGCTGCCGCGCCTGTGTGCCTCTGCGCGTTAAGGTCAATGAATTCAAACCCACACGCAGTCAGCGCAGAGCTCTCAAGCAACACGAGGATTTGGAGTCGCGTATTTCAAAATTGGTTTACGCCCCCGAGCATTACCAGTTGTACCTTGCTTACCAAAATGGCCGCCACGCTGGTGGCGGCATGGACCAAGACAGCGTAGAACAGTACACCCAGTTTTTGCTTCAAAGCAGAGTGAACTCACGTTTGGTGGAGTTTCGCAGCCTCGACGCTGCGACGCCCGATGGGGACCTGCGCATGGTGTCTATTCTGGATGTCCTCAACGACGGACTGTCTGCGGTTTACACCTTTTATGACCCCTTGGCTGCCAAAGGATTGGGCACCTATTGCATTCTTTGGCAAATTGAACAAGCCCGCGAACTTGGCTTGCCTTATGTCTATTTGGGCTACTGGATAGGTCAAAGTTCAAAGATGAACTACAAGGCTCAGTTTGGCCCCCACCAAGTGCTGACAGAAGGCGAATGGGAAGACGTCTGAATCCGCTCTTGTAAGATATCGCCATGCGAAAAGTACCAGCAGGCCAAGTCCCTTCCCCATCGATTCAAGTTTTAGAACGTATGTTCTCCCTGATTGACGTCTTGGCAGTCAAGGAAGGTTCAGCGACTTTGAAGGAAATCAGCGAAAAGACGGGCTTGCATCCTTCCACAACACACCGCATCTTGAATGATTTGGTGCTGGGGCGCTATGTTGACCGCCCCGAGTCTGGGCACTACCGACTGGGTATGCGATTGCTTGAGTTAGGCAACTACGTCAAAGCTCGTCTCAATGTCCGAGATGTGGCGCTAGAACCCATGCAAGATTTGCATCAACTCACCCAACAACCGGTGAACCTCAGTGTTCGTCAGGGTGACGAGATCGTCTATATAGAACGTGCCTACAGCGAGCGTTCAGGCATGCAAGTGGTGCGTGCCATTGGTGGCAGAGCGCCTTTGCACTTGAC
This sequence comes from Limnohabitans sp., assembly GCA_044368955.1. Classification (GTDB taxonomy): domain Bacteria; phylum Pseudomonadota; class Gammaproteobacteria; order Burkholderiales; family Burkholderiaceae_C; genus Limnohabitans. The sequence goes on along the minus strand of JBILIR010000073.1, from coordinate 3,158 downwards.
CTCGGTCGGTAAATTGTTTTTAGCCGCTGATGACAATGTGCGAGTTCGCGCCTATGCCAACCGCACCGGCTTGCCAGGGCATACACGCAACAGCATTACCCAGTTAGCTGCTCTGGAAAAAGAAATTGCGAAATCTCGCCAGTCAGGCGTTGCAAGTGATAACGAAGAGCTTGAATTAGGGGTGCGGTGTATGGCTGCAGGTATCTACGATGACCAAGGAAAGCTGATTGCCGGATTGTCAATATCAGCGCCAGCAGACCGCCTAGATGAATCGTGGTTGCCTAAATTACAGGACACGGCTCTTCAAATTTCCCTGCAACTAGGCCACCCCACCAAGAATTAAGAAGCCAGCGACTGGCGAGTTTCTAGCCAGCGTCGAACGCGCTCTGCATCTGCGGTACGGCTGAACTTGCCGGCGGAGTCTAAAAAGATCATGATCAATTTACGACCAGCCACCTTGGCTTGCATCACCAAGCACTGACCCGCCTCGGAGATGTAGCCCGTTTTTTGCAAGTCAATATCCCAATTGGGGTTGGAGACCAATCGATTGGTAGAGTGGTATTTCAAAGTTTTACGACCTACTTCGACTTGGAAACCATTAGAGGTCGATAACTCACGCAAGGTGGGGTCATTTGCCGCAAAGGCCACCAAGGTAGCCAAGTCTTTGGCGCTTGATTGATTGCGGCTTGATAAACCTGTGGGCTCAGAATAGCGGGTGTCTCGCATTCCCAGTTGCGCAGCTTTGGCGTTCATTTGCGCAATGAATGCATCAATTCCTGCGGGGTAGGTACGGCCCAGGGCATGGGCCGCACGGTTTTCACTCGACATAAGTGCCAAATGCAGCAACTCGCCACGCGTCAAAGTGGTGCCGGGGCGCAAACGTGATCCACTGCCCTTTTCTGTATCTATGTCATCTACCGAAATCGTAATGGACTCGTCCATATCAAGATTGGCTTCGCGCACAACCAATGCAGTCATCAACTTGGTGATAGAGGCGATAGGCAAAATAGCTTGGTCATTTTTGCTAAGCAACACTTCCTGCGTATCTTGGTCTATCACGTAGGCCACGCTGGATTTCAGGGAAATTTGATCGTCACTGACAGAATGCAAGCCAGCCAATTTGCCAAACGAGGGGCGAGGAGGAATCGCCTTTTTCACACGCGCCTTTTTTTTGGCAACGGCGACCGTTTTTGCTTTCATTTTTTTCTTGGCGGTTTGCGCCTGCGAAGCCGGCGCCCAAGCCATCAATGCCGCAACGCAAAGCGCAACCAAAAGACGTGAGTTCATACTTTTCAACATGGTGTCCCATTAAAGGCCTCGAACAGCCTTGATGCACAAGTGTAGTGCGATTTAAAAATACATGCAAGATCAAAGACTTGCGTGTATTTTTTCAGGTAACCAAGAGACCATGCGTTTAGAAAATATTAAGGACAACTTGATGCCCTAACCTTGCGCAGCTACGCGTTCAGCTTTACTCTGCAATTTATTCAGCGCACTTAAGTATGCTTTTGCAGAGGCGACAACGATATCAGGGTCAGCCCCTACACCATTGACAATTCGTCCGTTGTTTTGAAGCCTCACCGTAACTTCACCTTGGCTTTCCGTTGAGCCGCTGATCGCATTCACAGAGTAAAGCACCATCTCTGCACCGCTTTGAACATGCTTTTCGATGGCCTTCAAAGATGCATCCACAGGGCCATTGCCGTGCGCTTCACAAGCGATCTCTTTACCTTGATCGGTGATGACGATAGAGGCAAAAGGCATCTCCCCTGTTTCACTGTGTTGCGACAACTTCACAAATGAAAACACATCGTTGTCATGCGAGATACTTTCTTCGCTGACCAAAGCCAAAATATCCTCATCGAAGATTTCACTTTTTCGATCTGCCAATTCTTTGAAGCGACCAAAAGCTGCGTTGGTTTCGGCTTCGCTGTCGAGTTCCACGCCCAAATCTTGTAAGCGTTGTTTGAAAGCATTTCGTCCGCTCAGTTTTCCCAAGACGATTTTGTTGGAACCCCAGCCTACATCTTCTGCCCGCATGATTTCATAGGTGTCACGGGCCTTCAAAACCCCATCTTGGTGAATGCCTGAAGCATGGGCAAAGGCATTGGCCCCCACCACAGCTTTATTAGGTTGAACCACAAAACCCGTGGTCTGACTCACCATACGGCTTGCAGCCAAGATATGTTTGGTGTCAATGCCAAGTTCCAAGCCGAAATAGTCTTTGCGGGTTTTAACGGCCATGACAATTTCTTCCAAGGAGCAATTGCCTGCCCTCTCCCCTAGACCATTGATGGTGCACTCAACTTGCCGTGCGCCTCCAATTTGCACACCCGCCAAGGAATTGGCAACCGCCATCCCTAAGTCGTTATGACAATGCACCGACCAAATGGCTTTGTCGGAATTCGGTATGCGCTCTCTTAATGTCTTGATAAAGATACCGTACAGCTCAGGGACGGCATAGCCCACGGTGTCTGGCACATTGATGGTGGTTGCTCCCTCAGCAATGACCGCTTCCAATATGCGACATAAAAAATCCATATCGCTTCGGTAGCCGTCTTCTGGACTGAACTCCACATCCGCCACCAAGTTACGGGCAAACCGAACAGACTGTTTGGCTTGCTCAAACACTTGGTCTGGCGTCATACGGAGCTTCTTTTCCATATGCAAGGCAGATGTTGCAATGAAGGTATGAATACGCGACTGTTTCGCGCCTTTCAGTGCTTCAGCGGCACGGGAGATGTCTCGGTCGTTAGCACGCGACAAAGAACAGACGGTGGACTCGGTGATAGCGTTGGCAATGGCCTTGACCGCTTCGAAATCGCCATCTGAACTGGCAGCAAAGCCCGCTTCGATCACATCGACCCGCAAACGCTCGAGTTGCCGAGCGATACGCAGCTTTTCATCGCGCGTCATCGAGGCGCCGGGGGACTGCTCCCCATCACGCAAAGTGGTGTCAAAAATAATCAATTTGTCAGACATGTTTCAGCTCCTGAAAATTCAACCCTCCGATGCCAACCGGTGCGCCCCATTGAAAAAGGCCCGGTGCGGTAAGCAAACGGGCCTTGAGGAAAATTGCGCAAACGCTACTGATCCAACCCGAAAAAGCTTTGAAGCAGTAGTAGAAGTGCAATATTCATAAACGAAATGTATCACAG
>JBILIR010000072.1:0-6972 GCA_044368955.1 Limnohabitans sp. | reverse complement strand
TGCGTCGCTTGATGCTCAAGCTCGCTCCCACAACCGCGACGGCAGACAATGCCAAAGCCTTTGAAGGCGGCCTCGCTAAGAGCGCCAGCCAACTCATCAGCGTGGATGGCAAACCCGCTGTGAGCTTCAACCAAGGCTTTGATGTGGCATGGCGTCGAGTGGGCGTTTTGCTTGACCGCAACGGATTCACTGTGGAAGACCGTGACCGCAAGCAAGGTACGTACTTTGTTCGGTATGTCGACATGCCCGATGAGGCTGAAGAAGGCTTCTTCAGCAAATTGTTCAGTTCATCCAAGAACAGCCAAGGGCCACAGCAGTACCGGTTGAAAATTGTCAGTACAGACAACGCCTCATCCACCATCTCCGTTTTGAACGCTTCGGGTCAGGCTGATGGTTCTGCAACGGCTCAAAAAATAGCCCAATTGTTGGTCAAAGAATTGCAGTAGAGCGTGCTGCGATTCAAAAACCTGGGCAGTGGTAGCGCAGGCAACGCCACCGTGGTGGAAGCGCGTTGTGGCGCACAGATCTCGCGCTTGCTGATCGACTGTGGCTTGAGCGTCAAGGAGTTGAGCAAGCGATTAGCTCAAGCTGATTTAAAACTTGAAGACCTCGATGCGGTGTTTGTCACGCATGAACACGCTGACCATATCGGTCACACACAGCAGTTAGCAAAACGTACCGATGTGCCCGTTTGGATGAGCCATGGCACGGCTTTGGCCAGTGGCGTTCTGGACTGGGGCTTGCCCCATGAGCAACTCCAACTTGTCAAAGATGGTCAAACCTTGACGCTGGGAAGTTTGCAACTTCAGCCCTTTACGGTGCCGCACGACGCCAGAGAGCCCCTTCAACTGCGCTGCAGCGATGGCGCCAGCAGCTTAGGTGTTCTCACAGACCTGGGGCACGGCAGCGACCATGTCGTGCAAGCATTGCAAGCTTGTCAAGCATTGCTGCTGGAATGCAACCACGACAGCGAATTGCTTGCGCAGTCGGCGTACCCCCCTTTTTTGAAAAAACGCATTGCTGGCCCACTTGGGCATTTGTCCAACAACGAGTCTGCACAACTCGCAACCGTCCTGCAGCACAAGGGACTGAATTTACTGGTAGCGGCCCATTTGAGCAAACGCAACAACCGCCCCGATATGGCGCAAGCTGTGCTGGCTGCTGCCCTTGGTTGCAGCGCCACCGATATTCCGGTGGCTGACCCCTTGCTTGGCACACCTTGGTACACAGTGCATTGAGCCTGTCACAAAGCCTCTAGCCGTGTGACTGCCGCAACTCCCGCTTGAGCAATTTGCCGCTGGGGTTTTTGGGCAAAGTGTCGGCAAAGATTACTTTTTTAGGGCACTTGAACCCGGCCATGTGTTTCTGGCAATGGGCAAGAACCTCATCTTCAGACAAGCTTTGGCCAAGCTTGACCACAATCACCGCTGTCACAGCCTCAACCCATTTGGGGTCGGGCAAACCAATCACAGCCACCTCGCTGACAGCGGACAGGCGGTAAATCATTTCCTCTACCTCACGGCTGGCGACGTTTTCGCCCCCTGTTTTGATCATGTCTTTTTTGCGATCGACCACCGTGATGAAGCCCTCGTCGTCGATGGTGGCCAAATCTCCACTGTGAAACCAACCCGATTCAAAAGCTGCCCGGGTACGCTCTTCGTCATTAAAGTAGCCCAGCATGAGGTGAGGCGATCGATGCACGATTTCACCCACCTCACCGCCTGCTTGCACATCGTTCATCTGCTCATCCACCACGCGGGTTTCCACATGAATCACCGCACGACCACAGGAGCCGGGTTTGCGCAATTGATCCTCGGGCCCAAGCAAAGTAGCCAAGGGCGCAATTTCGGTTTGTCCATAGAGGTTCCAAAGCCGCACTCGCGGCAGACGCGAAGCCAGTTCACGCAACACCTCAACCGGCATGATGGACGCACCGTAATAGCCTTTGGCCAAGGTAGACAGCTTTTCAGCGTCCATCAAAGGCGAGCGCAGCAAAGCAATCCATACCGTTGGTGGTGCAAAAAAACTGGTCACGCCAAAGCGCTGCATCAGCGGTAAGAGATTGTCAGGAGTCGGTTTGGCGGTGATGATATTGGTGCTTCCCACATAGACTGCAGGCCCGAAAAATACATCCAATTGAGCGCAGTGGTACAGGGGTAGCGAATGCAAGGCCAAATCATCCTCATGAATTTCCGCATTGATCACACAACTCACGTATTGCCATAACACCGCGTCATGGGTGAGCATGGCCCCCTTGGGGCTGGACTCTGTGCCACTGGTGTAGACAATTTGCAGAACATCGTTGCCACTGAAAGTTTGCGGTGGTAGCAGTCCCTCAGTTTCAGTCAAGGCATAAAAGTCGTACATGCCCTCGCTTGTGGATGTAGGGTCTTCAGAAGGAATCCAAATGAACTCAGCCACTTGGGTATCCAAAGCAGACGCCGCTTTGGCCAATGGCGTGAGTTCGGTGTCGGTGACCAGCACCTTTGCCTGTGCATGCCTTAGGATGTAGGCCACCTCATCTGCTTTGAGCATGAAGTTGATGGGCACCAAAACTGCACCCATTCTGGCTAAAGCGAACCGCATGGCTGCAAAGCCGTGGGAGTTACGCGCCAACATGGCCACATGGTCTCCGCTTTGTATTCCCACAGCCAACAACCCAAGCGCCAATCGGCTCACCAAGGCGTCAAATTGGGCATAACTCCATTGGGTTTTTCCACAAATAACCGCAGTTTTGTCAGGAAGACGCTGAGCAGTGCGTCTGAGGATATCGCCCAAGGTTTGGCTACGCGCGATTGGAATAGATGGATGGAAATAGTGTTTCTTGGAGATCGTCATTACTAAATCTTAGGACAAAAAAAAGCCACCCGAAGGTGGCTTTTGTCGAAGCAGAAAAAATTACTTCTTCTCGCCTTCGGCAGCAGGTGCAGGAGCAGCAGGGGCAGCAGCAGGTGTCTCAGCAGCAGGTGCAGGTGCAGCAGGAGCAGCAGCAGGCGCTTCAGCGGCAGGTGCAGCTGCAGGAGGTGTTTCTTTTTTACCGCAAGCGACCAAAGCAGCAGCCAACAAAGTTGCCAAGAGGAGTGATTTTTTCATGGGGGTTCCTTAAATGATGGTTCGAAAAATTTCGGGGGATGCCACATGCTTTGGTCTGAACCTCTACATGCAACCGAGCCGTTGGACACAAGCTCCTTCAACTCAGACAGTTATTATAGGTGAATTCCCGAGTAGCTTATCCGTAAGCCCTTTTAAGCCTATTTAATTACCTTGCGGGTGTGCCCATCCAGATTGCATCCATTCTTTCAAAACTGACAAGAGGAGTTCACTAGATTGTTGAATTTGCAGGTGATTCAGGGCTCTTTGATTCGCTAAAAAACGCAGCATCCGAGCATCAGCGCCTGCACATCGCCAACTTTCTCCATTAATATACACGTACCGCTGGTCATAGAGCATTTTGGTTTTTCGATCCAACACAACGCCTTTTGAGAAGTCTGTAGCGACTTGGGTGTCAAACCAAACCTGCGCCTTAGGTTCACTTAACCACTCCCCCAAAACTTTTTCACTGGCATGCTTTTGACGCAATGCACTTTCAAGCGAATGGTGAGCAAAAGCCTGAAGGCGCTCTGGTATGCGAGCTGGATGAACAGTTGCCGCTTGCGTCTGGTCTCGGTAGCGAGCAGCTTCTTTGACCACCTCCATATCTGCGAAACGCGGCAACAACTGTTGTGCCAAAGCCCGTGGGGTTTGCGCTTTAAATCCAATAGAGTAGGTCATGCACTCCCCCAAGGCGACACCATCGTGGGCGCAGTGGGGCGGCAAATAGAGCATGTCACCAGGGTTGAGCACCCAAGATTCTTCCGCTTTGAAACGTCGCAAAACCTTCAAGGGCGTGTCGTCACGCAACGTGAGGTCTTTTTGCTGGCTGATACGCCAGCGCCGTTGGCCATGCACTTGCAACAAAAAAACATCGTAGCTGTCAAAGTGTGGCCCAACACCGCCTTTGTCAGTCGCATAACTGATCATGACATCGTCTAAGCGGGCGTCTGGAATAAAACGAAATTGGTCCCGCAATTGCGCGACTTTGTCATCGTGCAGATCAACCCCTTGCACCAACAGCGTCCAATGGCTTTGCTTCAAACTTGGCAAACTTCGCTGGCCAAAGGGTCCCGATTTCAATCGCCATTGCCCTGTAGCGACGTCGTTGACAACCAAGCGCGACTCCACATCCTCGGATTGCGCCAAAGCAAACAGCTGCTGGCGGCTCAACATTGGCTCAATACCTACCACGGCTTGTCGAATCAGCAAAGGTTTTTTTTGCCAATAGCGGCGCATGAAAGTCTCGGCACTGAAACTACCCAACAAGGGGTGAGGCAAGGACTTTTTCAAAGCGTTTCTCCAAACTGCGACAATTCTGCCCCATGAACATAACACCAGACTGCGTTGTCGCCCTGACTTGGGTGCTTAAGGATGCCCAAGGGCAAATATTGGATGAACTTGAAGAACCGGTGGAGTTTTATTTGGGCGGACACGATTTGCTCGACAAAATCCAAGTGGCTTTGCACGAGCACCAAGTTGGCGATCAATTGGATTTGCATTTAGAGCCAGAAGAAGCCTTTGGCGACTTCAATGAAGAGCTGATTTTTTTAGAGCCTCGTCATGCATTTCCGGCTGAGCTTGAAGAGGGCATGACCATTGAGGGTCATGCACTTTCGCAAGACTGCAGCCCCGATGCCCCCAAAGACGTGATCTACACCGTCACCGATGTGTACCCAGAGCATGTGGTGTTGGATGGCAACCACCCGCTATCGGGCATGGCTTTGCGAATTTCACTCACCATCACAGGTGTCAGAGCGGCCACAGAACAAGAAAAAAGCCACGGGACTTGTGGCTCTGGTTTTTTCTCTGTGCCCACTTTGTCGGGCAACGACACGCTGCACTGAGGTTTTATTGCTTGCCTGTTGAGCCGTAGCCACCCGCGCCGCGTTCGGTGGAAGTTTCAAATTCATCCACCAAATTGAACTGTGCTTGCACCACCGGCACGATGACCAACTGGGCGATACGCTCCATGGGTTCGATGGTGAAAGCCACATCGCTGCGGTTCCAAGCGCTCACCATGAGTTGGCCTTGGTAATCGCTGTCAATCAAGCCCACCAAATTACCCAACACAATGCCGTGCTTGTGCCCCAAACCGGAACGCGGCAGTATCAGCGCGGCGAAATTCGGGTCTTTCAAATGAATGGCCATACCGGTGGGCACCAACTGCCAAGCATTGGGCTGCAACGTCAGCGCCACATCCAAACAAGCGCGTAAATCCAAACCTGCGCTGCCAGAGGTTGCGTAGTTGGGCAGCATGCTGCGCAAACGCTCGTCCATCACCTTCACATCCAACTTCATAGCAATTCCTTTTTGCCGATCCGATTGGCGATCTCGGCCATCAACTGCCGCGCCAGGGTCAATTTAGAGGCACGCGGCAACTCTTGGGTGCCATGCTCGTCAATCACCAGCAAAGCATTGTCATCTTGGCCAAAAGTTGCGGGCCCCAGATTGCCCACCATCAAAGGCACACCTTTGCGAACCCGCTTGGCTTGCGCCTGGGCTTGCAAATACTGGGTTTCTGCGGCAAAGCCCACACAATAAACCGCACCTGTTTGGGCACGCGAGCTACTGGCCACATCAGCCAAGATATCGGGGTTTTCAACCCAATCAAAGCTTGGCAGGCCATCTTGGCCTTTTTTGATTTTTTCACCTGCAACTTCGGCAGGTCGCCAATCAGCCACCGCGGCGGTGGCAATGAACACATCGGCTCTGTCCACCTGAGCCATGACAGCTGCGTGCATCTGCAGCGCAGAGCGAACATCTGTGCGCTCCACGCCAAAAGGGGTTGTTAGGCTGACCGGCCCCGCCACCACGTGAACCTCGGCACCCGCTTCATGGGCTGCTCGTGCCAAGGCAAAAGCCATTTTTCCGCTGGACAAATTGGTGATACCACGCACCGGGTCAATCGCTTCAAATGTGGGACCAGCGCTTATCAGCACTCTTTTTCCGAGTAATACCTTGGGTTGGAACAAGGCGGTTAATTCGTAAAGCAATTCATCGGGTTCCAACATTCGGCCATCGCCCACCTCGCCGCAAGCTTGGTCGCCTTGGCCCACCCCAAGTACTTTTGCGCCATCTTGGCGCAGCTGCGCCATATTGCGTTGCGTAGCGGGATGCGCCCACATTTCTTTGTTCATAGCAGGTGCAAGCAGCAGGGGAACCGTCTCCACGGGCCTAGCTAAGCACATCAGACTGAGCAAATCATCCGCGCGGCCGTGCAAAAGCTTGGCCATGAAGTCGGCACTGGCGGGTGCCACCAAGATGGCGTGGGCATGGCGCGTGAGGTTGATGTGGGCCATATTGTTGGGCTCTCGAGGGTCCCATTGCGACACATAGACAGGGTTGTTGGACAGGGCTTGCATGGTCACAGGGGTGACAAACTGGGCCGCAGCCTCGGTCATGACCACCTGTACTGTGGCACCTTCTTTGACCAAGGCGCGGCACAAATCTGCGGCTTTGTAGCAAGCGATACCCCCGCTCAAGCCCAGCACGATATGTTTGTTGGACAGATCACTCATGGGGCGCAATGTAGCAGAGCCCCTATAATTTCGCATTACCACCTCTAGGGAGCCTAGGCCCTCCCCTCCCGACATGACCAAATTTGTCTTCGTCACCGGCGGTGTGGTGTCTTCCCTTGGCAAGGGAATCGCCTCAGCCTCCCTCGCTGCGATTCTTGAATCGCGAGGCCTCAAAGTCACTTTAATCAAGCTCGATCCCTACATCAACGTCGACCCCGGCACGATGTCGCCCTTCGAGCATGGAGAAGTTTTCGTGACCGAAGACGGGGCAGAAACCGACCTCGATTTAGGCCACTATGAACGCTTTATCACTACGCGGATGCGCCGCACCAACAACTTCACCACCGGTCAAATCTACAAA
>JBILIR010000071.1:0-7101 GCA_044368955.1 Limnohabitans sp. | reverse complement strand
GTGTTGGGTTACTTGGTGGGCAGTACCGCCAACAGGTGGCTCGGTTTCAATGGTTCTGGCCTGGTGTTCATCGTCTTCATGGTCATTGGTTTATCGTGGGTGTTTCGTTTTTCTTGGATTGAACTCGCTGAAAAAATGGGTTCGGCGATTGATGGGTTGATTCAACAGCAGCGCGAGAAGCGAGAGATTGCCCAAGACTTAGCCCTTGGCGAAGCAGCAGCCCGTGCGCGTGAAAAAGACATGGTCTGGGAGCGTGATGAGAACGCAGACATGCCCGCTCACCCTGTGCGCATCGTTGTCGAGCCTGAACCAGCGCCTACCAAAAGTGAGCGTGTTGCGCGAGAGCGGCAAAAACCCTTGTTCAATGATTTACCCGACTCCCGCTTGCCGCAGGTGGAGTTGCTCGACGCATCGCAACTCAAGCTAGACCCCGTGGACGCCGAAACGATTGAGTTCACCAGTCGCTTGATAGAGAAGAAATTGCGTGACTTTGGCGTGGAGGTCAAAGTGCTGGCTGCCGCCCCTGGCCCGGTTGTGACCCGCTATGAAATTGAACCTGCAACAGGTGTCAAAGGCTCGCAAGTGGTGAACTTGGCCAAGGATTTGGCGCGATCGCTGAGCATGGTGTCCATACGCGTGGTGGAAACCATACCGGGTAAGAACTTCATGGCCTTGGAATTACCCAACAGCAAACGTCAAACCATTCGCTTGAGCGAAATTTTGGGCTCATCGGTGTACAACGAAGCCAAGTCCATGCTCACCATGGGTCTGGGCAAAGACATTGGCGGCAACCCTGTGGTGGCTGATTTGGCCAAGATGCCGCATGTGTTGGTGGCTGGCACCACTGGTTCGGGCAAGTCGGTGGGTATCAACGCCATGATTTTGTCGCTCCTCTACAAAGCCGAAGCACGCGATGTGCGTATGCTGATGATCGACCCCAAGATGCTGGAAATGTCGGTGTATGAGGGCATACCGCATTTGTTGGCGCCGGTTGTGACCGACATGAGGCAAGCTGCCAATGGCTTGAATTGGTGTGTTGGCGAAATGGAGCGACGCTACAAGCTGATGAGCAAGCTCGGTGTTCGCAACTTGGCAGGCTACAACCACAAACTGGATGAAGCCAAAGAGCAAGGGCAGTCCTTAACGAACCCGTTCAGCCTCACCCCCGACGACCCCGAGCCGCTGGACCGTTTGCCCCACATCGTGGTGGTGATCGATGAGTTGGCCGACCTGATGATAGTGGTGGGCAAGAAGATTGAAGAGTTGATTGCGCGGTTGGCGCAAAAGGCCCGAGCGGCTGGTATCCATTTGATCTTGGCGACACAACGCCCCAGTGTGGACGTCATCACCGGGCTGATCAAAGCCAACATTCCCACACGCATCGCGTTTCAGGTGAGCAGCAAAATCGACAGCCGCACCATCCTTGACCAAATGGGCGCAGAAGCATTGCTGGGTATGGGCGATATGCTGTACTTGCCCAGTGGTACTGGTTTTCCCATACGTGTGCACGGCGCTTTTGTCAGCGATGACGAAGTCCACCGCGTGGTTAGCTATTTGAAAACCCAAGGTGAGCCCAATTACATTGAAGGGGTTCTTGAAGGTGGAACGGTGGATGGCGGCTCCGAAGGCCCCGATTTGTTTGGTGACATTGCAGACGAAAAAGATCCCCTTTATGACCAAGCGGTGGAGGTGGTGTTGAAGAACCGCAAGGCGAGCATCTCCTTGGTGCAACGCCACTTGAAAATTGGCTACAACCGCGCCGCCCGTTTGGTAGAGGACATGGAAAAAGCTGGCTTGGTCAGTTCAATGAGCACCAACGGTCAGCGCGAAATTTTGGTACCTACCCGCGCAGAATGAACATTTCATTTCACTTCATCATCTCAGCCGCCTTGTGTTTTGCCGTTGGCGTGGCTCATGCCGACAGCATGGAGTCCTTGGCGCAATTCTTGAAGTCCACCCGCAGTTGGCGGGCCGATTTTGTGCAAGTGGTCACTGCACCCGCCAAAGAAGGCAGGCCCCTCAGACCCAAAACCTCTTCAGGTATTTTTGCTTTCATTCGCCCCAACGTTTTTCGGTTTGATTACAGCAAACCTTATGTGCAAAACATCGTTGCGGATGGTCAGCAGCTTTGGTTGTTCGATACCGATTTAAACCAAGTCACGGTGCGCAACCAAGCGCAGACCTTGGGCAGCACACCAGCAGCTTTGATTGCTTCCGCGCAAGACATTGCTTCACTCAGCAAAGAGTTCGCTTTGAAAGCAGCGCCCTCCGATGAGGGCTTGGATTGGGTGGTGGCTACCCCCAAAATCAAAGACGCTGGTTTGCAAAGCGTTCGCATTGGTTTGCGCATGGACGCAGGGCAAGCGGTGTTAAGCCAACTGGACATCATCGACGCGTTTGGCAACCGTTCACAAATTCGGTTCAACCGCGTCGAGGTCAATCCTGCCAACCTCACCATGGCGAATTTCACTTTTGTGCCACCTAAGGGCGTGGACGTGGTGCGACCTTGAACCACACCCCCTTGGCCGAGCGTCTACGCCCTCGAAACTTGGGCGAGGTCATCGGTCAGCAGCAGGTGTTGGGCGAGGGCATGGCCCTGCGGGTAGCGTTTGAATCGGGCCAACCCCATAGCTGCATTTTGTGGGGGCCGCCAGGGGTGGGCAAAACCACCATCGCGCGGTTGATGGCGGATGCTTTTGATGCGCAGTTTTTGGCCATCAGCGCGGTGCTCGGTGGGGTGAAAGAAATCCGTGAAGCGGTGGACAAGGCGCTGGCTGAGCGCGATTCGCTGGCCCCCAAGCGCACCATCGTCTTTGTAGACGAGGTGCATCGCTTCAACAAAAGCCAGCAAGATGCTTTTTTGCCGCATGTGGAGTCCGGGCTGTTCACCTTCATTGGCGCGACCACCGAGAACCCCTCGTTCGAAGTGAACTCGGCGCTGTTGTCCCGAGCAGCCGTGTATGTCTTGCAGCCTTTGTCGGACATTGATTTGGCCCACATCATCGACAAAGCCCACGCCATCCACGCTGTGCCTGCCTTGGACGCGGACGCCCAAGCCCGCTTGATCGCCTATGCCGATGGTGACGCCCGTCGCTTGCTCAATACCTTGGAAACCTTGGCGGTGGCGGCGCAGCATGAAAAGCTCGAACAGGTGAGTGATACATGGCTCATGAAGGTGTTGGGCCAGCGCATGCGCCGCTACGATAAGGGTGGCGAGCAGTTTTACGACACCATCAGCGCCTTGCACAAATCTGTACGTGGTTCCGACCCCGATGCCGCGCTGTACTGGTTGGTGCGCATGCTCGATGGCGGGGCCGAGCCCAAGTACATGGCGCGGCGCATGATCCGCATGGCCGCCGAAGACATTGGCTTGGCCGACCCGCGTGCCTTGCGCTTGGCGCTGGACGCCGCCGAGGTTTACGAGCGCTTGGGCTCACCCGAGGGCGAGTTGGCCTTGGCCGAATGCATTGTCTATTTGGCGGTGGCACCCAAGTCCAACGCGGTTTACAAGGCCTACAACAGTGTGCGCAAACTCATCAAGGCCGATGGCACCCGCCCAGTGCCCCTGCACCTGCGCAATGCCCCCACCGCCTTGATGAAAGACCTGGACTACGGCAAAGCCTATCGCTATGCCCACGATGAACCCGATGCGTTTGCCGCTGGTGAAAACTATTGGCCCGAGGGCATGACGCCGCCCACCATGTACGAACCAGTCGAGCGGGGTTTGGAGATCAAAATCGCAGAAAAAATGCGGGCCATGCGCGAAAAAAACGCGCAGGCAAGCAAACCTTAAACAGCGGCTTTGTCAGCCTCGCTGGTGAAGGAGTCGGCGAAGAAATTGTCTTCAACCAAACCACTGGCCAGATAGTCACGCCGCGCCGAATCCACCACAATGGGCGCACCACAGGCGTACACCTGATACGCCGTCAAGCTGGGCGTGTCTTGCAATACCGCTGCATGCACAAAGCCCGTTCTACCGGTCCACGCGTCTTCGGGCAAAGCGTTGGACACCACGGGGATGTATTGCAAATGGGGCATCAAAGGCAGTTGTGCCAACACCCAGTCGTTCATATACAAATCTGCAGGTCTGCGACCCCCCCAGTACAAACGGGTGGGCCGTGTGATGCCCTTGTGTTGCATATGCTCCATCAAAGCTTTGATAGGGGCAAAGCCTGTACCTGATGCAAGAAGAACAATGGGCGCATCACTGTCTTCGCGCAAGTAAAAGCTGCCTTGGGGTCCTTCAACCCGTTGGATATCTTTTTCTTTCATTGCGCCAAACACATGGTCGGTGAATTTACCGCCTGGCATATGCCGGATGTGCAACTCGACTTTGGGCGCATCAGCCGCCAAGGTGTGCGGAGCGTTGGCCATGGAGTAGGCGCGGCGAGAACCATCGCGCAGCAAAAACTCCACATACTGTCCTGCGTGGTATTGCATCACTTCGGTGGCAGGGAGTTGCAGGAAGATGCGCATCACATCGCTGGAGACTTTTTCCATAGAGGCAATGCGGACCGGCATTTTTTTCATGGGGAAGGCGTCCGCTGATGTCACTTGCTTGGACTCCAGCACCACATCCGACAAAGCCGTGGCGCAACAGGTCAACACCAAACCTTGGGCTCGTTCCTCGTCGCTCAGTGCCTTGGTTTGGTAGGTGCCCAGTTGCACCTCCCCACTGATTTTTTTGCATTTGCAAGAACCACATGCGCCATCCTTGCAGCCATAAGGCATGTTCAAGCCTTGGCGAATGCCAGCAGAGAGCAAAGTTTCGTCGCCGTCTACCGTGAAACTGCGTCCGCTGGGTTGCACCACAATCTGAAAAGCCATGCTTGTTATCCTTGGAAACCTGTTTGCTATCGAAAGCACTGATTTTGCCTTCAATTCAAAGTCCACTTGGTGCCTTGCCCGCAAGGTTTCGTCGCCCCCGCGTCTTGATCGTCGGTTGTGGCGATGTAGGTTTGCGTGTGGCGGGTCTGCTCAAAGCCTCTTCGCGTCTGATGGCCTTGACCAGTTCAAGCCAGCGCGTGGAGACTTTGCAACACAGCGGCATCACCCCCATGCTGGGCGATTTGGACAAACCTCATACCCTTAGGCGCTTGGCCGGTATTGCCACCCATGTGGTTCACATGGCGCCACCGCCGCTTGAAGGCCATACCGACCCGCGCACCCGTGCATTGGTGTTGGCGCTGCGCTTGCGCAGTTTGCCCTCGGCGGTGGTCTATGGTTCGACCACGGGCGTGTATGGCGATTGCGCAGGTGAATGGATCGATGAAACGCGTCGACTCCAACCCCAAACTGCCAGGGCGCAACGCCGTGTAGATGCACAAGACTGGGTCAACTTTTTGGGCAAAAGCGGTTTCCCCAGAACACAGGTGCTGCGTATCCCCGGCATCTATGCGATGGACCGCGAGGGTGGCACACCGCGTGAGCGATTGCTTCGCGGCACACCTGTATTGCAAGCGCAGGAGGATGTGTACACCAACCATATCCATGCAGATGACTTAGCCCGTGCCACGGTCTTAGCCATGTGGCGAGGCAAACCTTTGCGCCCCCTGAATATCTGTGATCAGGCGAATATGAAAATGGGTGACTACATGGACAGCGTGGCTGCGATGTGGGGGCTGGCTAAACCGCCACGCATCAGTAGAGAGCAAGCGAACTTGCAACTCTCGCCCATGGTGATGAGTTTTTTGAACGAATCACGTCGTATACGCGCAGACCGCATGGCGCAGGAGCTGCGTCTGCGACTGAAGTACCCCACGGTGATGGACGGCTTGCGGGGCAAGACGTCTTAGCGCATGCCTATCTTGGCATCGCCAAAAATACCGTTGGCTTCTTTGGGCAAGCTGCGCCAGTATTGTTGGGTGGCCTGAACTTGACCGCCAAGGGCGGCGGCGGCTTCCCAGCCCCAGCGGGGTTTGTATAAAAAGCTGCGACCCATTGCCACCAAATCCGCTTCGCCCTTCACCAAAACCTCTTCGGCTTGTTGAGGTTGCGTGATCAGTCCCACTGCGATGGTGGGCATCTGGGTTTTTTGTCGCACATGGTGAGCAAAAGGCACTTGGTAGCCAGGTCCAATGCTGATTTTTTGCTGGGGCGCAATGCCACCCGATGAGATGTGGATGAAGTCCGCACCAGCTTGTTTGAGCATCAAGGCAAAGTCGGCGGTTTCCTCTAAGGTCCAACCGCCTTCGATCCAATCGGTGGCAGACAAACGCACACCCAACACACCGTCAAAAACCTTGCGAACTGCTTGAAAAACTTGCAAGGGAAATCGGGTGCGACCAGCGAAATTGCCGCCATAGCCGTCAGTGCGCTGGTTGGCGATGGGGGATAAAAACTCATGCAACAAATAGCCGTGTGCGCTGTGCAATTCCACCATTTCCAAGCCCATGTCTTGCGCATATTTTGCGGCTTGAACAAAGGCTTGCTCAATCGCGATCAAACCCGCAGCATCAATTTGATGGGGAGGTGCTTCACCCTCCAACAGATGGATAGGAGAAGGCGCCACGGTTTCCCAACCCCCTTGATTGAGCGGAATCAGCATGCCGCCTTGCCAAGGTTGTGCGCTGGAACCTTTGCGCCCTGCATGGGCGATTTGCAAACACACAGGCACAGGCGGGGCCAACCTGCGGGCCCGTGCCAAAGTGTCAGACAAAGCGTTGGCGGTGGTGTCGTCCCATAACCCCAAGCAGTTGGGGGTGATGCGGCCCTGGGCAGTAACGGCCGTTGCTTCAATCATGAACAAGCCGGCTCCGCTGTTGAGTAAATTGGCCCAATGCATCAAATGCCAATCGTTGGCTTGACCATTCAAATCACAGGCGTATTGGCACATCGGAGCGACCACGATGCGGTTGGACAGGTGCAAGGGGCCGCGGGGCGAACCGAGTTGGAAGGTAGAAAAAAGTTGGCTCATGGTTGGCGAATTTTTAGAATAGAAAAAATTAGGATCTTAAGCGTCAAGAAAAAACCCGCACTGTCGTGGAACAGTGCGGGCTTTTAGGTGGTGCCGAAAGCCGGAATCGAACCGGCACGGTGTTTTGCACCGGCAGATTTTGAATCTGCTGCGTCTACCAATTTCGCCACTTCGGCAGAAGAGGG
>JBILIR010000070.1:0-7228 GCA_044368955.1 Limnohabitans sp. | reverse complement strand
AAAATGTCACCGAGAACGCAATCAAGATGCGTGCCATCAAGGACAGCACGGGTGCGAAGAAAGTGAACATCAGCCAAAAAAGGTCGCGCTGACCTGAAAAAGTTTTTCCACCGCACGCACATCGCGTTTATTAGGGATGAAAAAGATGATGTGATCATCGGCCTCGATCAGGGTGTCGTGGTGAGGCATCAACACCTCGGATTTATTGCCCTGGCCACGCACGATAGCGCCCATGCTCACGCCTTGGGGCATTTTGATTTGTTCTACACGGCGCCCGACCATTTTCGATGTCTTGAAGTCACCACGCGCAATGCCCTCCAGCGCCTCGGCTGCGCCACGGCGCAGGCTGTGCACCGCCACCACATCGCCCCGGCGCAGGTGCGCCAACAACTCGCCAATCACGGTTTGCGCAGGTGATATCGCAATGTCAATCGTGCTGCCTTGCATCATGTCGGCATACGCACGGCGGTTGATCAGGGCCATGACGCGCCGCGCCCCCATGCGTTTGGCCAGCATGGCGGACATGATGTTGTCTTCGTCGTGGCTGGTCAGCGCCAGAAACAGATCCATCTCGCCCACATTTTCTTCGTGCAGCAGGTCTTCATCGGCACCGTCGCCATTCAGAATCAAGGTGCTAGAGGGCAATTGGCTGGCCAAATATGCGCAGCGATTTTTATCGCGTTCGATCAGCTTCACATCGTATTTGTCAGCCAGAATACGCGCCAAACGCAAGCCCACCTTGCCGCCACCGGCCAGCATCAGGCGCTTTACGGGCTGGTCAGTTTTGTGGATGCCGGCCAACACGAAAGTGATTTTGTGGGTGTCGGCCAACACAAAGACCTCGTCGCCCGGCAGGATGCGGGTCTCGGGTAAGGCGTCCACCTGGGTGTCTTGCCGGTACAGAGCTACCACGCGCATCTCTGCATCTGGCAATCGGTCGCGAAATTCGGCAATGGTGTGGTTCACCAGAAGGCTATCGGCGGCCGCTCGCACCACGATCAGGCTGACGCGGCCGTCGGCAAATTCAAGCACTTGCAAGGCCTCAGGGTACTTGATGAGCTGCTGAATGTAGCGCATGACCGACTCTTCAGGACAGATCACATGGTCAACGGCAAAACCCGACTTGTTCAATAATTCATCGCCCTCGTTGAACTCGGGTGACCGTAGGCGGGCGATGGTAGTGGGCACGTTGAACACGTCGTGGGCGATCTTGCAGAACACCAAATTTGACTCATCGGCCGCGGCGCAGGCAATGACCATTTCAGCGTCTTGGGCCCCGGCTTCGCGCAGCACCGATGGCTGAATGCCGTTGCCAACCACGCCGCGCAGATCCAAGCGCTCTTCAAGCAGTTTGAGGCGTGCCGGATCCTGGTCGATGACGGTAATATCGTTTTGCTCGGAAACTAGGCTTTCAGCGACGCTTTCCCCTACACGGCCAGCACCTAAGATGATGATGTTCATAGGGGCGCATGATACATATCTTGGGATCTGATTGGATACCATGGACCAACGGATTAAAAGAAATAAACCGTCAAGGGTCCTGTAACCACTGACACATAGGTCGCCATTGCAGTAAGTCTTTTTCTACCTTGCTGGGGGTGATGTCAAACATGCTCAAGCCGTGGGCGGCCAAATGCAAATAGTGCTGGGTGTCACGCAAGTAGCCCACGATGGGAAGATCTAGCGTGTCCATGAACTGGCGCAGTTTGCTGGCGGCCAAGGTACGCTCATCGACCCGCATACCCACCACGCCCACTTTGGTGCGGGTGTTGACGGTGATTTCCCGCAGCTTGGTGAGAAAATTTTGCGCGGCGTACATATCGAAAATGCTGGGCATGATGGGCACCATGATTTTGTCGGCCCGACTCAGCACCTCTTTGAAGCGCCAGCCGTCCAAGCCCCCAGGGGTATCGATCACCACATGGGTGGTGCCACGTGGTGGTTTGGCGGTCAGCACCAAATCAGCTTGCATTTCCCAAGTCGTGATGCGATTGACTGTGTCGGGGCGCAGACTGAGCCACAGACGTGACGACTGCTGCACATCCGCGTCGCCCAACATGACGGCGTGACCCAGCGAAGCAAAGTAGCCCGCAACATTGGTGGATAAAGTGGATTTGCCAGCCCCGCCTTTGGGGTTGGCGATAACAATCACCGGCATATCAGGAAATCTCCCAGCCCCTGTCGCTGTTGCAATAAGTCAAGGCTTGGTTGTACAAAGCGGTTCCCCCTGTGCGTCCACCAGATACCAAGAAATGGTTTTGAAGCGGCATCATATCGTTGGAGCGAGCGCAATCAAAGCCGTTGTTTTTGGCACCGTTGAAGTACAACACCACGCGACCATTGGATTTGACACTGCGTTGCCTTGCAGTGAGAAAACCCACCGCACAAGCGCCGGAGCAGAGTTGGCCCTCTGTCACCACGGCTTCAGCGCCATAGCGGGCCAAAATTTGACCCAATTCGATGCCCAAGAGCGGTTTGCCGCCGTTGGAATTGAGGTAGACCTGTGGCGGCACACGCTGGCCTTGGCGGTTGATGCACTGCGATAAATTGTGCATATGCGATTGCAAACTTTGCAAACTGGCAGGGTCTATGGTGCCTGACAGTTCAATGATGTCCATGCTGCCTTTGGCGCAGCTGTGGTGGCGCAAAAGGCTGTGACGCGTCTCAAAGGTTTGGCCTTGCATTGAGCCCAGCACAGTGAGTTTGTTTTGTGGAAAACCAAAGCTGTTAGAACCCAAGATCACCTGATGCGGGCTGGGTGCCAAGGGCGAGGCCACTGGCCCGTTGACGGCACAGGCCACCAAACCAAGCAAAAACAAGGCGGGCCAAAGGGTTAGTAGTCTTTTCATGCAGCAATCCTGATGGGAAATATCCGTGAAGGGGGTGTTCTATTCTCGGAATTTGTGGGCAAAACTTGAGCTTGATGAAACCTTAATTCTTTAGGGGTATTTCAAGGCATTGTGGTGTTTTTAGAATGAGATTGAATCTCGCACCCCACCCATTGAAGGTATTCCATGAAAAAAATCATCGCAGCTTTTTGTCTGTTGGCCAGTTTCTCTGCCATGGCCGAATGGGTCTTGGTGAGCGAAAACGAGTATGGCACGGGCTTGTTTGTTGACCCCAATATCAAGAAAAACGGCAATTTGCGCATGTTTTGGCATATCCAAAACCTCAAGCAAGCCGACCCCCAAGGCGATATGTCTTACCGCGGTGTGTGGCAATACGACTGCCAAGAAAGCCGCCAACGCAATATGCAGGTGGCTGCCTACCCTGGGCCCATGGCAACTGGCCAAAAGTCAGAAGAGGCCTACAAACCCAGCGAGTGGGTAGCTATTGGCGGCGACCAAAGCAGCCAAGCCATGTACAAATACATCTGTTCTTTGTAAACCTTCAGTTGACGAAAGTCGCGACCGGCTTGCCTTTTTCCACAAAATAGGTCGCCAAAATTTTGCCCTTGGTGCTGCCTGTGTTGAGCGCATCGTGGATGGTGTTAGGGGGAACCATAAAGGCGTCTCCTGTTCTCACTGTTTTTGGCTCTTGTCCCTCAACGCGAATTTCGAATTCACCTTCCAACACATAGCCCAGCTCTTCGCCAGGGTGGGTGTGGCGTCCGACAAAGATACCGGGGTCGAATTCAACACGGGCTTGTACCCCCATGCGTCCCGGCACAATCAGCTCATGCGACTGCAAGGCCACGCGTGTAATGCCCGGCTTTTGGGCAGAAACCAAGCCCATCACACCAGCGCCAATAAGGCACACCAACAAGGTTGAAGCTTTCATTGCAACGCTCCCAAAGGTTGAAAATCAGTGCACCACCATCAAAGTGAATGGGAACACATAGGCTTGCAGCGTGACCAAAATGCCCACTAAACAGGCCAGCGCAATGGAGTGGAAGAACACGTAGCGAAGAATATCGCCCTCGTGGTTAAACCAACGCGTGGCGGTTGAGGCCACCACAATGGACTGGGCGTCAATCATCTTGCCCATCACGCCGCCCGAGCTGTTGGCCGCCCCCATGAGGTTGGGTGACAAGCCCAGCTGTTCCGCCGCGACTTTTTGCATACCGCCAAACAGCACATTGGACGCCGTGTCCGAGCCAGTGAGCGCCACACCCAGCCAGCCCATCAAGGTGCCAAAGAAGGGGTAGAACACGCCGGTATTGGCAAAGGCCAGACCTAAGGTGGTGTCGGTGCCGGAGTAACGGGTGAGGTAGCCCAGCGCCAACATCAACACAATGGTCAGCAAAGAATAACGAACAAGCCACAAGGTGGAGAAGAAAATACGGACCATATTGAGGGGGTTGTATTTCATCACCAAGCCGCCCACGATGGCCGACAGCAAAATGCCCGTGCCGGTGGAAGACAACAGGTTGAGCGTGTAAATGGCACTTTCTGTTTTAGGAATGGGGACAACGGGCGGCATCTTCTCAATCAGATTGTGCAAACCATCCATCATGAATTGCGGCGCAAAAATCCCATTCAGATAGGCTTTTACAGGCGGCAATCCCCAAATAAAGATGAAGACCGTGAGGATGGCCCAAGGGGTCCAAGCGCGGATGATTGCATCACGCGAATGAACCGTGACAGCGCGGGGAGCTTGCGCTTGGCCACCCGTGGTTTCATGGCCCTTCAACGACACCGAGGTCCAAATGGTTTTCGGCTGCCAGTAGCGCAAGAAAGTGACCAAACTCGCCATACTGACCACCGCAGCGATGATGTCGACCAATTCGGGGCCAATGTAGTTGGAGACCAAGAACTGCATGATGGCAAAGCTTGCGCCAGTCACCAAAATGGCGGGCCAGATATCCCACATGGCACGACGCCCAGCAAACGCCCAGATCAGCCAGAACGGAACAAGCAAGGAGAAGAAAGGCAATTGGCGACCCACCATCATGGAGACTTCCATGGCGTCGTAGCCATGCACCTTGGCCAAGGTGATGATGGGCGTACCCAAGGCACCGAACGCCACAGGGGCGGTATTGGCAATCAGCGACAAGCCTGAGGCGGCCAAGGGTGAAAAGCCCAAACCAATCAATATAGCTGCAGTCACCGCCACGGGGGTGCCAAAACCGGCTGCACCTTCAAAGAAAGCGCCAAACGCAAAGGCAATCAAGAGCAACTGCAAGCGGCGGTCTTCGGTGATGCCAGCAATCGAGTCTTGCAACACCTTGAAGCTGCCGTTTTGCTCGGTGAGTTGGTGCAAAAAGATGATGTTGAGCACGATCCAGCCAATGGGCAGCAAGCCATTCAGGCCGCCGTAGAGGGCTGCACTGGCCGCCATTTCGCTGGGCATGCCATAAACAGCTATGGCAATCACCACCGCTGCAAGCAAGCCCGCACCTGCGGCGATGTGCGCCTTCATGTGCAAAAAGCCCAAACCCACCAGCATCACCACCACGGGCACAGCTGCCAACAAAGTAGACAAAAGCATATTGCCTAAGGGGTCGTATATTTGTTGCCAAACCATGGTGTAGTCTCCGAAGCAAGTAAACCAAAAATTATAGGAAGATGACTGCAAGGGTTTTCCCTCTCGTTATTCTTTGGAGACACGCATGATCGAACGCACACTTTTCACCTCGGAACATCAGGCCTTTCGCGACAGTTTCCGCCGCTTCATGGCAGAAGAAATTGCGCCCTTCCATGCTGCGTGGGAAGAGCAAGGCTATGTGGACAAAGCCGTGTGGGCCAAAGCAGGTGCTTTGGGTTTTTTGTGCATGACCCAAGCCGAGGACCATGGCGGTTTTGCTGCCGACAAGCTGTATTCCATCATTCAGATGGAAGAACTGAGCGCCGCCGGTTTCAGCGGCATAGGCTTTGGCTTGCATACCGAAATCGTGGCGCCGTATCTTCAACACTACGGAACCCCAGCCCAACAACAGCGCTATTTGCCGGCCATGGCCAGCGGCGCCATGGTGGGCGCGATTGCCATGACCGAGCCAGCAGCGGGCAGCGATTTGCAAGGCATCAAAACCACCGCTTTGGTGCAGTCCGATGGGTCGTATGTGCTGAATGGCAGCAAAACTTACATCACCAACGGATGGCACTCGGACCTGGTGATCGTGGTCGCCAAAACCAACCCAGCTGCAGGTGGCAAAGGCACCAGTCTTTTTTTGCTGGAGGCTGGTACAGCTGGCTTTACCAAGGGCAAGCCCTTGCACAAACTCGGCCTGAAAGCGCAAGACACTTGCGAGCTGTTTTTCGACAATGTGCGTTTACCCGCTGACGCCTTGCTGGGCGGCGAGGCCATGCTCAACAAAGGCTTTATTTGCCTGATGGAGCAACTGCCTTGGGAGCGTTTGCAAATTGCCATTGGTGCAGTGGCCGCCTCGCAAGCGGCCATTGGCTGGACCTTGGACTATGTCTTGCAACGCCAAGTGTTTGGCCAAGCCGTGGCGGCGTTTCAACACACCCGCTTCACCTTGGCTGAGCTGCAAACCGAGGTGCAAATTGCGCAGGTGTTTGTAGATAAATGCACCGAGCTGTTGTTGGAAGACAAGCTCGACACCGTGACCGCCAGCATGGCCAAGTACTGGTGTACCGATTTGCAATGCAAGGTGATGGACGCTTGTGTGCAGCTGCACGGCGGCAATGGCTTTATGTGGGAGTACCCCATTACCCGCGCCTATGCCGATGCACGGGTGCAGCGCATTTATGGCGGCACCAACGAGATCATGAAAGAGGTGATTGCCCGTAGCTTCGTGAAGTGATCCGTCATTGCGATGATCTGTCATTGCGAGGAGCGCAGCGACGAAGCAAACTAGCTACGCAAGCAATAACCACCCGCCTAATTACTTAACTTCTATAGACAAGACTGTGAGATTACTTCGTCGCTGCGCTCCTCGTAATGACGGATTTTCGTTATGACAGTTAATCGCAATGACAGCTTCTCACAGTGACCGTTTCGCTAGGCGAGTGTTGCAGGTCGGCCGAAGCCGACGTTGTGTCAGCATGGAGGCGAGGCCGAGCCTGTGGCGCTCGCCGATAGATTGCTTCAGCCCTGAGGGCTTCGCAATGACGGGAGATTGCTTCGGCCTAAAGGCCTCGCAATGACGACAACTAGCTGATCACGAGCTGGTGAAAGCCAAACTCGCCAGCATCACGGTCGGCGTAAAACGCTTTCAAAGTTTCGCGAACCGTTCGAAACGCCAAATCATCCCAAGGAATATCGGCTTCCTCAAACAGTTTGGCCTCCATGGTTTCGTGTCCTGGGTTGAAATGGTCGCTTAGCA
>JBILIR010000069.1:0-7343 GCA_044368955.1 Limnohabitans sp. | reverse complement strand
GCAATGAAGTGGATGTGGGTGTCGATGGCGCCGGCCGTGACGATCATGCCTTCGCAAGAAATGATTTCCGTGCCCGGCCCAATGACGATGTCCACGCCCGGTTGGGTGTCGGGGTTGCCCGCTTTGCCAATGGCGGCGATGCGGGAGTTCTTGATGCCAATATCGGCTTTCACAATGCCCCAGTGGTCGATGATGAGCGCATTGGTCAACACACAGTCCATCGCGCCACCGGCTTGTGCGCCTGAGCCCACGGGGCCGTTGCGGGTGCGCTGACTTTGCGCCATGCCGTCACGGATGGTCTTGCCACCGCCAAATTTCACTTCCTCGCCATAGCTGCCGGCTCGCAAGGTGTAGTCTTGTTCCACTTCAACAATGAGGTCGGTATCGGCCAAGCGCAAGCGGTCGCCCACGGTGGGGCCAAACATTTCGGCATAAGCGCGTTTTTCAATCTGGGCCATCACGCGGCTCCTTTCAATGCGCCTTGCACCTCGCCGCGAAAGCCATAGACCTCGCGTGTTCCCGCGTAGTCCACCAATTCCACGGTGCGTTCTTGGCCGGGCTCAAAGCGCACCGCCGTGCCTGATGCGATGTTCAAGCGCATGCCTCGTGCGGCCTCACGGTCAAAAAGCAAACCCGTGTTGGTTTCGGCGAAGTGGTAGTGCGAGCCCACTTGAATCGGGCGGTCGCCGCTGTTTTTCACCACCAAGGTGTGGGTGCGTCTGCCGGTGTTCAGTTGGTGGTGGCCGGTATCGGTGAACAACTCACCAGGGATGAAGCGTTGGCTCATTTGCGGCCAGCCCACCACAGAGCGGCCACGACCACCAGCACCGCTAAAAAGCCCAGGGCATCGGTGGGGTGCCAATGTGAGCTGCCCAAGCCATGGCCGTCATGGGCCTGTACCCAGCTGCTCAAACTGACTGCGGACAACAAAAATAGGTTTTTCATGGGGAGTGCCTTCAAACTGTATATGTGAGGTTTGTGGTGGATGTGGATCAAACAATCGGTTGGTGCACCGTCACCAGCTTGGTGCCATCCGGAAAAGTGGCTTCGACTTGGATGTCAGGGATCATTTCAGCAATGCCCTCCATCACATCGGCACGGGTGAGCAGGGTGCGCCCTTCGCTCATGAGTTGCGCCACGGTCTTGCCGTCACGCGCACCTTCCATCACCGCTGCACTGATGAAGGCCACGGCTTCGGGGTAGTTGAGCTTCAAGCCACGGGCTTTTCGTCGCTCGGCCAGCAAACCGGCTGTGAAGATCAAGAGCTTGTCTTTTTCGCGGGGCGTGAGTTCCATGGCGGATATCAATGTGTGTCAATGCGATAGGTTAATTATTGACGCAAACTCTGAGCCAACCTGCATGCGAATGAAAGAATTTTTAGTGCACCGTTGCAGTGCCTGATTTGCCATCGCTTGCGTTTGTTTGGTGCGCAGCGATGATCGGTGTCTGGGTTTGCAATATGAAACCAATCATTTCATAAAGAGTACCTAGGTACCATTTCAACGCAAGTTGATTCAAAAAATCATACCCATTTAAAGGGGTATGTACCCGTTAACACTGATGCGCTAAACGTTACATTGATTTAGATCAAAAAAAAATTCCACCGATACCGCTGGACTTTGTCAGGTGCAAAAAAGCTCCATTGGCATGTGAATGCCGTGGAGCTTTTTGTTTTCTGGTTGATTTACTTCCGCAGAAGTTTTGCGCTCGTATTCATCCTGGATCACTGACTTTGGATTATTTAAACAAAGCAGTGTCTGTGTAAGTGCAATACCTTCTACTGGAGACTGTAAATGAGTAACAACGAATTGATACACGAAAATGTGCTCTGAGAGGAATACGAACACACGCCTGTCCCCATGAGTGCTCGCAGAAGCACTTTTTCAGTGGCTACCGTCTGGGTTGGTTTTCCCATGATCATTACCGGCGCTATGACAGGCTCGATCCTGGTGGCCAACATGGGTTTCATGCGTGCTTGTTGGCCTACGTCGGTTCACTCGGCGTTTTGGGGACAACCAGAGGGCTGAACTTTGCATTGCTGGCCTCCATCGTGTTTGGCAAAAAAGGGGCGACCATTGCATCTGCTTTGTTATCAACACTGTTATTGGGTTGGTATGCAGTGCAAACAGGCATCACCGGAAATCTGATTCATACGTCATTTGCAGTGGATTATTTGACAATGACAGTGATCGCTGGTTTGCTTTATCTGGGTATTACCTTTGTTGGTATTCGCGGATTGCATTGGATCGGTTTGATTTCTGTGCCTTTGTTCGTGGTGCTAGGAGGTTGGGTGGCACTTGATGCTGCCTCGGTCTCTGGTTGGAATGCAGTCATTGCCTATGCAGGCACAAAGCCTGATGCCTCAATGGCATTCGGCATTGGCCTGACCATTGTGCTGGCCTTGTTCATTGATGCGGGAACGGTCACCCCCGACTTCAACCGTTGGGCGAAAGACACCAAGGGCTCTTTGATTGCTACTTTCTCAGCGTTCCCATTTGCCAATATGTTTGCCATGCTGGTCGGTGGTGTGATGACAGCCGCGCTGGCTTTGCCTGACCCACAACCCTTTGGCAGCGACAACATGTTTGGCTACATGCTGGCTCAGCACTCACCCTTGCTATCGGTGATCGCATTTGCTTTCCTGTTGTTCAACCTTGGCTCTGTTTGCTCACATTGCCTCTACAACTCAGCCGTTGGTTGGTCGCGTATATCCAACGGAAAGATGCGTGTTGCAGCTGTTGTTCTGGCGGTGGTCGGTATCGTGATTGCTGCAGCCAATGTATGGGCCTTGTTTATTCCTTGGCTGTCATTGCTGGGCGTCGTGGTGCCACCCATCGGCGCGATTATTTTGGTGGACTTGTATCTGCTGCGTCCCGGTACTGAGGAGCATGAAGAGTGGCGATTCACAGCGTTGGTCGCTTGGGCTATCGGTTCTGCTGTTGCATTACTGGTTGAAAACAATTACCCGCATCTGTCAACTGCCTTGTCTGCATTCATCGCAGGTGCAATTGCATACTGGGTAATTTCTAGCAGCATGGGTAAGTCTGACACCTGAAACTGAGGCAGTGCAAAGCTGCTACTAACCGGCTCTTGTGTCCACAGCGCTTGTGGGCACAAGAGTCACTTTGAGCTTAAACAGGTTATGGGGGAAATATGGACCACGAAATTTTTCAGTTGGGTAATGTTGTGTTGCAGCATGGGGCAACATTGCGCGACGCGCATCTGGCTTATAAAACATACGGCAAACTCAATGCTGATAAAAGCAATGTGATTGTTTATCCGACTTGGTACTCAGGCCAGCACACAGACAACGAATGGCTGATAGGCAAAGGCATGGCGCTGGACCCTGATCACTATTTCATCATTGTTCCCAATATGTTGGGAAATGGTTTGTCTTCTTCGCCCAGTAATACGCCTGAGCCTTACAACTTGTCACGCTTTCCGTCTGTTACCTTGTATGACAACGTGATGTTGCAGCACCGACTGGTCACTGAAAAATTCGGCATCAAGAAAATCAAATTGGTTGTCGGCTGGTCTATGGGCGCACAGCAAACCAATCAATGGGGCTGCTTGTTTCCTGACATGGTTGAACGTATCGCGCCATTTTGCGGGTCGGCAAAAACTGCGCCGCACAATTTTGTTTTTCTCGAAGGTGTTCGGGTAGCGCTGAGCGCAGATGCTGCCTGGAACAACGGTTGGTACAACACACCGCCGAGCAAAGGTTTGCGGGCAGTGGGCCGGGTTTATGCCGGTTGGGGTTTGTCGCAGCCTTTTTATATGCAGGAGCTGTGGCGTGAACTCGGGTTTTCTTCATTGGAAGATTTTTTGATTGGGTTTTGGGAAGGTTTTTTTCTTCGACGCGACGCCAATAATCTGTTGGCGATGTTGTGGACTTGGCAGCACGGTGACATCAGCGATAACCCGGTTTACAAAGGCGACTTCAAGAAAGCATTGGGCGCCATCAAAGCCAAGGCTGTCGTCATGCCAGGGGAGATGGATTTGTATTTCCCGGTGGTAGATAACGAGCGTGAAGTCAAACATATGCCAAACGCTGTTTGCGTTCCCATCCCCGGTGTCTGGGGACATTTTGCGGGTGGCGGTGCCAACCCTGTAGACACGGAATTCATAGACCAGCAAATCAAAAAGTTGCTTGCTTCTTGATGAAAGCCAGTTTTATGAGGTAGTTTTTTTCGCACTTTAAGAGAGAAAAATCATGGCAATAAAAAATGATATTTGCAGCATGGACGCCATCACTTTGGCTTCCATGGTTCGCAGCAAACAACTGTCACCTGTTGAAGTCGTTGACGCGCTGTTGCATCGAATGGATGCGCTAGAACCTCAGTTACATGCTTTTTGTACACCGACACCTGAGCTGGCTCGCAAGACGGCCAAGGAGCAGGAGAAGCGAATCATGAAGGGTGAAAAATTAGGCCCTTTCGCAGGTGTCCCTTATGGCGTCAAAGATTTGATTTGCACAGCAGGCATTAAAACCGCTTCAGGATCCTGGGCCTATGCAGATTTCGTTCCAGACGAGGATGATGTGGTGGTCGAGCGAATGCGAGACGCTGACGCCATCATCATGGGCAAAACCAATGTGCCTGAATTTGGTTACAGCGGCGTCGGTCACAACCCAGTATTTGAAACATCACGTAACCCATGGAACACCGACATGACTCCTGGCGGGTCCAGCGCTGGTTCGGGGGCCGCTGTCGCCAGTGGCATGGTGCCCTTGGCGCTAGGAAGTGACGGCGGGGGTTCTGTGCGAATACCCAGCAGTTTTTGTGGTCTGTTCGGTATGAAAGCCTCGATGGGTCGTGTGCCTTTGTATCCTGGTGTCAAAGACGAGCGATACCCGGGCGTTTCCAGTTGGGAGGCTTTAGAGCACATTGGCCCTATGAGCAGAACGGTTGCTGATAGCGCATTGATGTTGTCTGTCATCGCTGGCCCCGATGATCGCGACAACCGCACCTTGCCGTATGAAAAAGACTTTGATTGGATGAAGTCACTGCAAGGCGATCTCAAAGGTTTGCGTGTTGGTTTCAGCCCCGATTGGGGTTATGCAGCGGTCGATCCTCAGGTCGCGCAAATAGTGGCTGATGCAGTGAAAGTGTTTGAGCGGGACTTAGGTTGTATTGTTGAAGAAGCGAGTCCGGGCTGGGACAACCCATTCGATGCCTTCTGGGGCATGGTGGTGCGTGAGACCGATTTGAAAGGTATGCGTGCCATGGCGCGTAAGCTCGGTGACAAGATGTCGCCTCACCTCGCCGCCTTGCTGTCTACCCAGTTCACTGACGAACAGTTGACCGACGCAATGGTGATGAGAAAGCATGTCAATAACAAGATGTGGCGCATGATGCGTAAGTACGATTTGCTGCTAACGCCTACGCTGGCTGTGCCGCCCTTCGCGGTCGGTATCCAAGGCCCGACCATGATCAATGGGCGTGAAGTGCAAAACACCGAATGGCTGCATTTCACCTATCCCATGAACATGACTGGTCAACCTGCAGCGACGGTGCCTGCAGGCTGGACGCGGGAAGGTTTGCCCGTGGGATTGCAAATCAGCGGTAAGCATCTTGGGGATGCTCTGGTTCTGCGAGCATCAGCTGCCTTCGAAGCTGCCCAGCCTTGGCGACACCGTTGGCCAGACATGGTCAGCAAACTGTAGAAGGCCTCTAGGGTAAATACTACTTTCGGGAAAAGAAACCGGATTTACGATAAGTCAATTATCAATTTCAAAGAACCGTCAAGAAAGCCGGTTTCTTGAAGGAGCAAAAAAGCCCCATTACGCGCTCGTCGCGTCATGGGGCTTTTTGCGTTTTAAGCGTTAGCTTTGTGGAAAATTGTTAAAGGAGTCAACATGAGTTTGTCATCACGTCGTCGGTTTATACAAAAAGGCAGCACCTTGGTTGCTGCCACCGCCCTGCCGGGCGCAGCACTTTGGCCAGGTTTGAGTCAAGCAGCCGATGAGGTCAAATTAGGCTTGCTGCATTCAATGTCAGGCACCATCGCTTTGGCTGAAGCTGCCATTGTCGACGCAGAAAAAATGGCCATTGATGAGATCAATGCAGCTGGCGGTGTACTGGGCAAAAAAATTGTCCCAGTCCTCGAAGATGGCGCCAGCGATTGGCCAACCTTTGCTGAAAAAGCTAAAAAATTATTGCAACAGGACAAAGTGCCAGCTGTGATTGGTTGCTACACATCCGCATCACGCAAAGCGGTGTTACCTGTGTTCAAGGCCAACAAAGGTCTGTTGTACTACCCCACCTATTACGAAGGTCAGGAAGAAGATCCACAGGTCATCTATACCTCACAGGAAGCAACGCAGTCGGTTGTTGCCGCGATGGAGTGGATGGCCAAGCAACAAGGAAAAACCTTCTTCTTTGTTGGCTCGGATTACATTTATCCACGTACATGCAACAAAATCGCCAAAGCGACTGCTACCCGTCTGGGCTCAAGCGTGGTGGGTGAAGAATATGCCCCGTTGGGACATACCGAGTTTTCTTCCATCATCAACAAAATCAAGGCAGCCAAACCTGACTGGATTTATTCAACCGTGGTGGGTGGCTCCAACGTTGCCTTCTACAAGCAGCTAAAGGCTGCGGGTCTTGATGGCTCCAAGCAAAAGCTGTTGTCTACCGTGGTTTCAGAAAACGAAATCGATGGTATCGGCAAAGACAATGCAATTGGCTATTACGCATGCATGGGTTATTTCCAAAGCATCAAGTCACCTGAAAACGAAAAGTTTGTCGCGGCCATCAAAGCCAAATACGGCAAAGATCGCGTGGTGGGTGACCCGATGGAATGCGGCTACAACGCTGTGTATTTGTGGAAACTTGCAGTAGAAAAAGCCAAGTCATTTGATGTGGCCAAGGTGATTGCTGCTTCTTCAGGAATTGAATTTAAAGCGCCTGAAGGTCTGGTGAGGATTCACAAAACCAATCACCACGTGTGGAAAAAAGTCCGCATTGGACGCGCACGTGCAGACGGGCAGTTTGACATCGTTCACGAAAGTCAACTGACTGAACCTAACCCCTTCCCCAAACTGTGATTTTTTGAAGTGAAGCATTCGGATGGCCTGCCGGTTACCCGGCAGGCTACCGAGGAGAGTTTCTGTGAGTCTTGATATTTTTTGGATGCAACTTTTCAGTGGCGTCAGCTATACGGCAATTTTGCTGCTGATGTCTTTGGGGCTGGCCATTGTTTTTGGTTTGATGGGTGTCATCAATATGGCCCATGGGGAACTGATGGCTTTGGGCGCCTACGTGACTTTCATGGTCGCCAATGTCTTTTTAACCGTATTTCCTGATTCGGTGGACACCTATATTTTGTTCGCGATACCGATC
>JBILIR010000067.1:0-7387 GCA_044368955.1 Limnohabitans sp. | reverse complement strand
AAATACCATACCGCTTTCGATAGAGTGGTCACTTGGCGTGAAATGGTGAATTGGTGTATCCAAAACCCCCAAGGTGGCAAGGTATTGGATGTAGGCGGACCTGAAATGCTTGCCATTGAAGCCTACGCCTTCAATCTTCACCGCGGATTACCCATTGAACCGGGTCTTGCAAGTCGGCAAACCAAACCGATCAAAGTTGATTACGGTAAAGGTTTCCCAAGCAAGCCCTCTGGCATTGGGTTTGACACCAAGTAACGCCCAACGTTCATTACTTTGCACCCTACCAAGAACCTCATCAAAGTTTTTTGTGCATTCGCGTTCAATGCTTTTTGGACATCATTACTTTTTTGGGGCAACTTGGTTTTTGCGCAGCAGATCTGTGATCAACCACTCACTGAAATTCCTTTGCATATTCAGGCAGATGAACGAGGCTGGGTCTTTGATTACCAAGCACGCTTGCAGTGGCAAAGGTGTGCGATTGGACAAACTTGGATAGAACAGCAATGCGTTGGCAAGGCTGAAACCATGACATATTTTCAGGCTATCAGCACTGTTAACGATTTGAATCGGCAAAGTCTTGATGGCTTCAATGACTGGAAGTTACCTCATCTCAAAGATTTGGCTTTCATTGCCGAAAAGCACTGCCGCAATCCACGCGTCAGGTTGGAATTGTTCCCCAACTTTCCCCCTGGTGCTTTTTGGAGCCGTTACACACGCATCGTCAATGACTTTGATCCACATGTTTTCACCATGGATTTTGGTTTCTCTGGCGTTGCTTTAAAACATCCCGAAGAGTCGTATTTTGTGCGACTGGTTCGGAAACTTCACTAACCATCCCTTTTACATCCACATGAAAAATCTAAATCGACGCATCTTTTTGATGCATTCAGCCGCACTCTCAGGCGCTACTTTGTCCACTCAGGTATCCGCATCCGAAAAGAAAATGAAAGCTGCCGCGCCTGGTGAAAAACTCTCGGAAGCTGATTCATATCCCAAGTCTATGGGTTTCAAATTGGAGACCAAAAACGTAGATAAAACCCGTTACCCACGACACACCGCTGAACAATACTGCAGCAGATGCCAACTCTACGAAGGCAATGCCACCGAGGGTGAATGCTCTTTTTACGGCGGTCGCATCGTGCCGGCTGCTGGCTGGTGCAAAAACTTCAAGCTGAACAAATCTGCCGCCTGAAGACAGGCCCCCAGCTGCTGCCATCAGCAGCCGGGGCTTGCCGAGATATTGAATATTTAGCCAACTCCTATATAAATAATCAATTTAGATTCATAAATTAGATATTAACTATATAGAGTGTCAACTTATCATGACACATAGATTCTTTATGAATTCTCTTGTTTTCATTCATACGCCAATCCGCAGGGGGTGTCCATGTTCAATCATCTCGGCAAAGCTTGCTCGCTAAGTCATATTCCCCTGCGTCTTTGTTTTTGGATCAGCGTACTTTTTCTGTTGTCGGCGTGTGAGGGGCCCACCTCGGTGCAGCGCGGTTACCGTGGCACCAGCATGCTGCAAATTTACCAACCCAGTGTGCTGGCGGCCAACGCCGCCATTCATGACATACCCGAACCTGAGCCAGTCGACCCGCCAGAGCCTGATGCCCAATCAGTGAATGAACTTTACGAAAACGTTCAAGTGCTCAATGACTTGTCAGCGTTGGAGTTTTCCCGCTTGATGGCCGCCATGGCCACTTGGGTGGCACCGGAAGAGGGCTGCAAGTATTGCCATAACACCAAAAACCTAGCCTCTGATGAAAAGTACACCAAGGTGGTGGCCAGGCGCATGTTGCAAATGACGCGTAACTTGAATAACCAGTGG
This sequence comes from Limnohabitans sp., assembly GCA_044368955.1. Classification (GTDB taxonomy): domain Bacteria; phylum Pseudomonadota; class Gammaproteobacteria; order Burkholderiales; family Burkholderiaceae_C; genus Limnohabitans. The sequence goes on along the minus strand of JBILIR010000067.1, from coordinate 5,553 downwards.
AAAACCCATGTTAAAGATACGGGCGTGACCTGTTGGACCTGCCACCGAGGACAAGCGGTACCCAGCGGCGACTGGTTCAACAACCCGGTGTTGCCGCATACACAAGGCAATATGCTGGGTGACAAAGCTGGTCAAAACACACCCACCATGTCTGAAGTGGCCAACGCCTCCTTACCTTTTAATCCCTTAAGCACTTACTTGGTAAATGGTGACCACAATATCCGCATCCAAGGCACACAAGCGCTAGCGGGGGAAAACCGCCGCTCGATCAAACAGGCAGAGCACTCCTATGGCTTGATGATTTACATGTCCACCTCCTTAGGTGTCAATTGCACCTATTGCCACAACACCCGTGCCATGGGCGACTGGAATGTCAGCACCCCACAACGTGTGACGGCTTGGCACGGCATCCGCATGGTGCGAGATATCAACAGCAATTACCTGACCGAATTGGCGCCTTTGTTTCCTCCCTACCGCTTGAGTGAAGAAGGCGACTATCCCAAAGTCGGTTGCGCCACCTGCCACAAGGGTGCCTATAAACCGATGTATGGTGTCAGCATATTGCTCGACTATCCCGAACTTGCCAAAGACATCATCTATGAAATTTCAACGGTTCCTGCCAACCTCGCTGCTGCTCAAAAAACACCTTAGTTTGGCCTTGTGCGGCCTGGGCAGCCTGTTCTTCTTATCCACTGCTTGGAGCTTAGACCCACTCCCAGTCACTGGGCCCATTGTGCGGATGGCGGACATGGCACCCATCAGCATGGCGCAGTTGGTGCAAGCCGTTTTGCGCTCCGATGTCGCTGTGCTTGGCGAAGTCCACGACAACCCGCGCCACCACCAACTTCGTGGCGAGTTGCTACGTCAATTACCTGCTGCGAGTAAAACGGTGGTGGCTGAACACCTCAATTGGCGCCAGCGTTTTACCCCCCAAGCCGAGTTATTGACAGGCTTGCAAGCGGCGGGTTTTGATGACCAAGGCTGGGGTTGGCCACTGCACCAATCGCTGTTTGAGGCCGTCATTGCCTCGCAGATGCCCTTGATGGGTGGCAATCTGCCTGGCGAATCCATTAAAGAGGTGTTCAAAACCCGTGGCCAGAGTCTGCCCGAACCCGTTCGGGTGCTGCTGGCGAAAACCCCTTTTGACGAGCTACAACGCAAAGCCATGAATGAGGAAATCGACCAAGGGCACTGCCGCGCCATGCCAGCCAGCATGTTCGAGGGCATGGCTGCCGTGCAACGCGGACGCGACGCGGCCATGGCCGAAGTTGCACTCGCACACCTGCCCAGCGTTGTTCTTGCTGGGAATGGCCACGCTTGGAAGCATTTGGGCGTGCCTTTTGTTGTGAACAAAGTATCACCGCACTCGCAGACGCTGAGTGTGCTGTTCATGGAATGGGACGACTCACGGCCCAGCGCAGAAAAACAGGCTTTTTTGGCTGAAATGGCGTCTCAGGCTGACTATGTCTGGCTCACGCCACCTCAAAGCAGAGAAGACCCTTGCGGGAAATTATTGAAAAAATGAATACTTTATTGATATAAAAATACAAAAATTTGTAAAAAATAACTATTTAATAACTAAATAAAGGTAATTATCGATTAATATTTGAGTACTTTAATTCGCATCGCAGATTGATGAGACCCATCGTACTCACAGAAATCCGGTCGCTACAGACCTTGAAAACGCCCAGCCGGCAAGATGACGGCTGTGTGTTGGGTTTCGCTTGGAGACCTCAGCATGCCATGCCCGCCGCTTGCCAGCGCCAAGAGCCGCACCGCGTCAAACACCCGCCGCTGCGCTTTGACAAGGGCGTGGCGGTGGACCGCTACGCTTAATTCAACCACATGTCACTGCGAGGCCGTCAGGCCGAAGCAGTCTGCGACAGAGATTGCTTCAGCCCTTCGGGCTTCGCAATGACGTCATCAAACTCGCCATGATGCCGCTTTAGGCTTGCATGAGTGCATCAAGTTTTCGGGCATCGGCGCAAAAAGCGCGAATACCCTCGACCAGCTTATCGCTGGCCATGGCGTCTTCATTCAAGGCAAAACGAAACTGCGCTTCGTTCAGCACCACACGCTCTATCGGCACGCGCTTTGCCAGTTCAACGCTGAGCGCTGCAGACAGCGGCGCAGTCTGCGCTTGCAACTGCGCCAACAACTCAGGCGCAATGGTGAGCAAATCGCAGCCAGCCAGTGCGGTGATTTGCCCGATGTTGCGAAAGCTCGCCCCCATCACCTCGGTGGCAACACCATGCTGCTTGTAGTAGTTGTAAATATGGCGAACGCTTTGCACGCCTGGGTCATTCGCTCCAGCACGCTCTGCCTCGTTCCACGCCGTACCCGCGGCTTTTTTGTGCCAGTCGTAAATCCGCCCAACAAAAGGTGAAATGAGCTTCACACCCGCTTGCGCACAGGCCACGGCCTGTGAAAACGCAAACAACAAAGTGAGGTTGGTGTGTATGCCTTCACGCTCGAGCACCGCGGCGGCTTGTATGCCCTCCCAGGTGGCCGCGATTTTGATGAGCACCCGCTTTTCGGTGTCTATACCCTGCGCTTGGTACAACTGGGTGATGCGCCGCGCCCGTGCAAGGGTGGCGTCGGTGTCAAAGCTCAAGCGGGCATCGACTTCGGTGGACACACGCCCCGGCAACAAAGACAAAATCTCGCAACCAAAGCGCACCAGCAAACGGTCCATGGTGTCATCAAGAGCCGCCTTGGGATGCTGCGCTAAGGTTTCATCCAACAGCGCTCGGTAGGCAGACATTTGCACTGCCTTGAGGATGAGCGAGGGGTTGGTGGTGGCGTCTTGCGGTTGGTACTGGGCAATTTGCTGAAAGTCGCCGGTGTCAGCCACCACGGTGGTGAATTGCTTTAGCGCATCGAGTTGGTTCATCGCGGCATTATCTCTTTCAAGCCTGTTGCTCCTCTGACATACCTATGGGCTTCATTACCGCTACAGTCTGGCTTATGAAAAACATTTTGGTTTTAGGTGGTAGCGGTTTTGTGGGTCGCCATGTGTGCGAGGCTTTGAACCGCGCTGGTGTTCATATCACGGTGCCCACACGTCGCTTACCAGCGCGTTCGGTGCAAATGCTGCCCATGGTGTCTGTGGTGCAAGCCGATGTGCATAACCCCGCGCAGTTGGCGGCTTTGCTGCCTGGGCACGATGCAGTGATCAACCTGATTGCCATCTTGCACGGCAGCGAAACGCAATTCGACAAAGCCCATGTGCAACTGCCTGCGCTGTTGGCCAAGGCGTGTTTGGCTGCCGGCGTTAAACGACTGGTGCACATCAGCGCCTTAGGTGCTGATGTGAATGCACCTTCCATGTACCAACGCAGCAAAGCGCGTGGTGAACAGGTCTTGCAAGACCATGTGGCACAAGGTTTGGCGCTGACGGTGTTGCGCCCCAGCGTCATCTTTGGCGAAGACGATGCCTTCATCAATGTGTTTGCCAAGCTTCAAGCCTTGGCACCTGTGGTGCCGCTGGCTGGTGCGCACACCCGTTTTCAACCGGTATGGGTTCACGATGTGGCGCAGGCAGTGGTGCATGCAGTGATACACCCAGCCACAGCGGGACACAGCTACGAACTCGTTGGTCCACAAGTCTTTACCTTGCAGCAGTTGGTCGAACACGCCGGTATATGGGCGCAACACCCGCGCTGGGTCATTCCTTTGCCCAACGCGATGGCCTATGTGCAAGCTTGGGTGATGGAACACCTGCCAGGCCCCACTTTGATGAGCCGCGACAACGTGGCTTCTATGAAAGTCGATAACGTGGCCAGCGGCTCTGCGCTGGGTTTGAGCGACTTGGGTGTTCCAACACCGGCGAGCTTGGCCAGTGTGTTTGCCTTGCCTTGAAAACCATGCAAACCTATTTGGTGGGTGGCGCGGTACGGGACGCATTGCTGGGCATACAGGGGAGCGACCGCGACTGGGTGGTGGTAGGCAGCACGCCCGAAGAGATGATCGCCCAAGGTTTTGTTCCTGTGGGCAAAGACTTTCCAGTGTTTTTGCATCCCCATCACAAAGACGAATACGCACTGGCGCGAACAGAGCGTAAAACCGCACCGGGCTACAAAGGCTTTGTGATTCATGCAGCACCCGAAGTCACGCTAGAGCAAGACTTGGCGCGGCGCGACCTCACCATCAACGCCATTGCTCAAGATGCACAAGGTCAACTGATAGACCCCTATGGCGGCGAGCGCGATTTAAAAGAAGGTGTGCTGCGCCATGTCAGCTTGGCCTTTCGTGAAGACCCTGTGCGCATCTTGCGTTTGGCAAGGTTTGCAGCACGTTTTCCGCACTTTGAAGTCGCGCCTGAAACACAAGCCTTGATGGTCGAGATGGTCCAAGACGGCGAGGTCAAGGCGCTGGTGGCCGAACGTGTGTGGCAAGAATTGGCCAAAGGCTTGATGGGCCATCAACCCTCACGCATGTTGCAAGTGTTGCGCGACTGCGGCGCTTTGCACATCTTGTTGCCTGAAGTGGCTCGCTTGTATGGTGTGCCGCAACCCGTGGAACACCACCCCGAGGTGGACACCGGCGTGCATCTCGAGATGGTCCTGGACCAATGCGCTCGCATGAACATGCCGCTGGAGGTGCGCTTTGCAGCGCTTTGCCACGATTTGGGCAAAGGCAACACCCACCCCAGCGCCTTGCCACGCCACATCGGCCATGAAGGGCGCAGCGTCAAACTGCTGCGCGGTATCAGCGAGCGTTTTCGGGTACCGCAACACTGCAAAGAACTCGCCGAGGTGGTGGCACGTGAACATGGCCATATCCATGGATGCCTAAAACTCAGTGCTGAATCGGTGTTGCGTTTGCTGGTGCGCTGCGATGCCTTGCGCCGACCCGAGCGTTTCGCACAGGTGTTACAAGCCTGTGAATGCGATGCGCGTGGGAGACTGGGCTTACAAGAGCGTGCTTACCCGCAAGCCGCCCACCTGCGCGGTTTGCTCAAAGCTGCCTTGTCGGTGGACACCACCACGCTTTCTGACCAAGCCATGCAACAAGGCTTAAAAGGCGCTCACATCGGCCAACACATCGATGCTGCGCGGGTCCTTGCACTGAAGGCGGTATTGGTCAGCTGATTATTTCGCTGCCGTGTCAGCGTCCCAGCGTCCCGCCAAATTCTTCAGCAACTGCGTGACCGCCAATGCGCGGCGGCTTTGTACATCCAGCAAATTGCGTTGTGCGGCGAGCGCACTGGCTTGGGCTGTGACCACATTCAAGTAACTGACCGTACCCGCTGCGTACTGTGCCTCGGTGATGCGTAAATTGCGCTCTGCGGCTTGCAAGGCCAGTGCTTGCGCTGCCTCTTGCGCCTGCAACTGATGGGTCGCCACCAAGTTGTCTTCCACTTCTTGCAAGATGGTCAGCACGGTTTGCTGGTAGTTGAGCAGCGCCACTTCCAAGGCGGCGCGGGCATCGTCCTTGGCGGCTTGGCGTTGTCCGCCATCAAACAATGACAGTGCCAAGGACGGCCCCAAAGACCAAAGACGGGAAGAGGCATTGAACAAGCTTGCCAACTCGGTGCTTTTGTAACCGGTG
>JBILIR010000097.1:0-5878 GCA_044368955.1 Limnohabitans sp. | reverse complement strand
TTCGTGCACGCTCAAGCGCTGGCGTAAATGCGAGGCGGTGAGGTGGGGGTCGTGGGTGACAGCGGTCAGTGCGCAGGTATAGACCCTTTTCCCCACGCGCCACACATGCAAATCGCTCACCCGGGTTTGCCCATCGGACTCGATCACTTCTTTGATTTCTTGCACCACAGGGTGGTCCATTTCGCGGTCTAACAGCACCTTGGCGGTTTCAATGATCAGATTTTTTGCCCACAGTGCCACCAGCACGGCGCCGACGATACCCATCACCGGGTCCAGCCACGACCAGCCGTAGAGCCATCCGCCAATAAGGGCCACGATGGCCAGTACCGAGGTAACTGCGTCGGCGACCACGTGCATATAAGCAGACTTCAAATTTAAATCGTGGTGGTGTTCATGATGGTCGTGGTCATGCGGATGTCCGTGCGAATGGTCATGGTGGTGAGCATTACCCAAAATATAGGCACACACCATGTTCACTAGCAGACCCAAAACGCCCACCGCCAGGGCCTCTTCATATTGAATGGCTTGGGGTGAAATCAGCCGCTCCAGCGAGCCAATCACCATGGCCAGAGCCACGCCTACCAAAAACAAAGCGCTGGCAAAACCTGCCAAGATTTCAATTTTCCATGTGCCAAAAGCAAAGCGCGGGTCGTTGGCATAAGTGCGTGCCGTGGCGTAGGCTGCGACAGACAAGCCAATCGCCAAGGCGTGGGAGCTCATGTGCCAGCCGTCCGCCAGCAGCGCCATAGAGTTAAAAGCCCAGCCCGCCAAAATTTCCACCACCATCGTGACCAAGGTGATCCACATGACCCAACGGGTGCTGCGCTCCGCGGCTTCGGAGTTGCTGTCAAACGCGTGGTCGTGGACCCAGTCGCTCAGGTCGTCCTTGCGCATATCAGGCATTGTTGGAGACGGCTGCGTGAGCTTGCTGGTCGGCGTGGTAGCTTGACCTGACCATGGCGCCTACCGCGGCATGTTTGAAGCCCATTTCATAAGCCCGCGCTTCAAACATCTTGAAGGTGTCGGGATGCACATAGCGACGCACCGGCAGGTGGTGGCTGCTGGGTGCGAGGTATTGGCCTAGGGTCAGCATATCGATGTGGTGGTCGCGCATGTCTTGCATCACCGCCAAAATTTCTTCATCGGTTTCACCCAGGCCCACCATCAAACCGCTTTTGGTGGGCACATCGGGAAACAGTGCTTTGAACTTTTTCAGCAAGTTCAAGCTGAAAGCGTAGTCGCTGCCAGGTCTTGCTTGTTTGTACAAGCGCGGCACGGTTTCTAAGTTGTGGTTCATCACATCGGGAGGCGCGGCTTTCAATATCTCCAAAGCTCTGTCGTCGCGGCCACGAAAGTCGGGCACCAAAACTTCGATTTGCGTGTGGGGCGACAAGGCGCGGGTGTGCTCAATGCACTGCACAAAATGCGCCGCGCCGCCATCGCGCAAATCGTCGCGGTCCACGCTGGTGATGACCACATACTTCAATTGCAAAGCGGCAATGGTCTTTGCCAAATTGGCGGGTTCGTTCACATCCAAGGGGTCGGGGCGGCCATGGCCCACATCGCAAAACGGGCAGCGTCGTGTGCATTTGTCGCCCATGATCATGAAGGTGGCTGTGCCCTTGCCAAAACATTCGCCAATATTGGGACAGGAGGCTTCTTCGCAGACGGTGACCAAATTGTTTTTGCGCAAAATGTCTTTGATTTCATGAAAGCGTGAGTTGGGCGAGGCGGCTTTGACGCGAATCCATTCGGGCTTTTTCAATACTTCGCCCGTGTGTTCCACCTTGATGGGAATGCGCGAAACCTTGGACAAAGACTTTTGCTTGGCCAAGGGGTTGTGCTCGGGGTTGGCTTGACTGGTCGTCAAGACGCCGTTGTCGGAGGTGGTCATAGGGGTGAGGGGTGGCCTAGGTTGGGTTGCATGGGTCAGGGGGCCAAATACAGGCGAAGTTTCTCGCCCAAGACGTTGGCCGCTTCATCCCAGCCTACATCAACACCGATTGTAAAAAGGTCGGTGGTCTGTAAGCCTTGGTATCCGCAGGGGTTGATCAGTTCAAAAGGTGATAAGTCCATACGTACATTCAACGCCACGCCATGGTAGGCGCAGTGACGGCTGACCTTCACGCCAAGCGCCGCTATTTTGGCTAAGCCAGAAAAGTCTGGCGTGGGTTTGACCGAAGCTGAGTCATGTGGCAGTGGCCGAGAGGCCAGCAGCGCATGCTCGCTCAAGCCAGCGGTGCGAACAAACACCCCTGGCGCACCCCCCACGCGCAAACCGGTCACGCCAAAGTGCAAAAGGGTACGGACAATCGCCTCTTCCAGTTTGTAGACATATTCTTTGACAAAGTAACCTGCGCGGCGAAGGTCAATCAAAGCATAGGCCACGACTTGCCCGGGGCCGTGAAACGTCACTTGACCGCCTCGGTTGGTGGCGACAAAGGGGGCGGTGGTGGTACCGAGCACATGCGAGGCCAAGCCGGCCAGTCCTTGGGTGAACACAGGTGGGTGCTCGCAAAGCCAGATTTCATCGGCTGTATGGCTGTCACGCTGCGTTGTGAAATCTTGCATGGCTTGGTAAGTACGAAGATAGTCCACATGCCCTAGGTGGCGTATACGCAAGTGATCAGCGCTGTTGTCTGACACTAAAGTACCACTTTCACCATGGGGTGGGTGCTCAGTGTGCGGTAAAGCTCGTCAAGTTGCTCGCGGCTGGTCGCCTTGATGGTCAAGGTCAGGCCAAGGTATTTTCCAGCGCTGCTGGGGCGTTGTGTCATTCGGTCATCGCTCCATTCGGGGTCGAAATGGCGCACGATCATCAGCATGGCGTCGATAAAGCCGTCGACTTGCTCGCCCATGACTTTGATGGGGAAATCACAGGGATATTCAATCAGACTGTCGGTGGATGGGCTTGGCATGAGTAGGGTATGAAAGAATATTTCTAGGTGGGGTTATTAAGATACTTTACAATCAGTGGCTTTGCTGCAAGTTTAGGAAGGACATGGACTCTCCCGTCAAGGCTTCCTTGGTTGCAAAAAAAAACGCTCAGACCGCAGGTGAGGCAACGTCACAAGTTGACGAAGCTGAAGAATTTCACCCAATGACGGCACAAGAGGCGCTAGCTTGGCGAGCGCGTCATCCGACATTGTCGGTGTGGTGGGTGGTTGGGGTGCAGTTGATGCTGGCAGTGTTTTTGGCGGTATCAGCAGCTTGGATTTGGGGTCGTTCATCAATAGCATTTTCTTTGATGTACGGCGCATTTACGGTGGTTGTGCCATCGGCCTTGTTTGCCAGAGGCATGACTTCACGGTTGGCCTCGGTCAACGCAGTGTCTGCAGCCCTGAGTTTTGCCGTGTGGCAAGGCGTGAAGATGGTGTTAACAGTGCTGTTGTTGGCGCTGGCACCCAAGATTTTGAATGAAGTCAGTTGGCCTGCTCTGTTAGTGGGCTTGTTGTTGACGATGAAGGTTTATTGGTTGGCGCTGGCCTGGGGAAAGCCCAGACAAGCGACGCCGCAAGATTGATTTTGAAGAGTTGAACATGTCCGATACCAGCACACTTACCGCCGGCGAATACATCAGTCACCATTTGACCCATTTGCAAACCAAGCCAATGGGGGGTGTGATCGACTTTTCCGTGGTCAACATCGACTCGGTTTTTTGGTCTGTTTTGTTGGGCGTTATCGGTTCCTTCTTTTTGTGGCGTGCTGCCCGTTCGGCCACGTCCGGTGTGCCTGGGCGTTTTCAGGCCGCTGTTGAGATTCTGTTTGAAATGGTCGATACCCAAGCGCGTGGCATTGTTCACAACGCGCAAAGCCGCAAGCTGGTCTCTCCTTTGGCCCTAACGGTGTTTGTCTGGATTTTCTTGCTCAACAGCATGGACTTTTTGCCTGTTGACCTGTTCCACAAACTGTTCGAGTGGACAGGCCTAGATCACAGCATCCATTATTTCCGCGTGGTGCCTACTGCTGACTTATCGACCACCTTGGGCATGTCCGTTTCAGTGTTGCTCATCTGTTTGTTCTACAACATCAAAATCAAAGGCTTAGGCGGCTGGTTGCACGAACTGACCACCGCGCCTTTTGGTGCGCACCCCATTTTGTGGCCCATCAATTTTGGTTTTCAAATGATTGAGTTCGTCGCCAAAACTGTTTCGCATGGCATGCGACTGTTTGGCAACATGTATGCAGGCGAGCTGATTTTCATGTTGATCGCGCTCATGGGTAGCGCTGCCGCACTCAGCTTGAGCGGCATTCTGTTGCCCATTGGCCATATCATTGCGGGCTCTATTTGGGCCATCTTCCACATTCTGATCGTTGCGTTACAAGCCTTTATTTTCATGATGTTGACCTTGGTCTACATCGGGCAAGCGCACGACACACACTGAGTTTTTCTTTCCTCAACCTTCCATCATCTTGCTTAGGAGCTTCTCATGGAACACGTACTTGGTTTAGTCGCACTTGCATCGGGTCTTATCATTGGACTGGGCGCTATCGGTGCTTGTATTGGTATTGGCATCATGGGCAGCAAATACCTTGAAGCTGCAGCACGTCAGCCCGAGCTGATGAACGAATTGCAAACCAAAATGTTTTTGTTGGCTGGTTTGATTGACGCGGCTTTCTTGATTGGCGTTGGTATCGCCATGATGTTTGCCTTTGCCAATCCCTTCGTCCTCAAGTAACTTGCAACCTTCCTTTAGAGAGGTGTTGACGTGAGTATCAACGCAACCCTGTTCGTTCAGGCCATCGTTTTTGCTATTTTGGTGTGGTTCACGATGAAATTCGTGTGGCCTCCCATTGCAGTGGCGCTGGACGAGCGAGCTGAAAAAATCGCTCATGGCTTAAAGGCTGCTGAGCATGCACGTATCGAGTTGTCGAATGCGCACAAGCATGTTGAGGTCGAGTTGGCCAAAACACGCAATGAGGCAGCCACTCGCATCGCTGATGCTGAGCACCGCGCTTCAGCCATCCTCGAAGAAGCTCGCATCCGAGCGACCGAAGAGGCCAACAAAATCATCGCCGCGGCCAAGGCCGAGGCTGATCAAGCCATGATCAAAGGCCGCGAAGCCTTGCGTGACCATGTGGCTGTGTTGGCCATCAAAGGTGCAGAGCAAATTCTGCGCAAGGAAGTCAATGCCAGCGTGCATGCCGACTTGTTGAGTCGTCTCAAGACTGAGCTTTGAGGACACAACACCATGGCTGAACTCGCCACCATTGCTCGTCCTTACGCCGAGGCCTTGTTTCAAGTGGTCAAGGCGGATGCCGCCTCTGCTGTGGCTTGGTTGGATGGCTTGGCCATTGTTGCTGCTGACGCCCGTTTGCAGCAATATGCCCATGACCCCAAGACCTCTCACAGCCAAGTGCTGGAGTTGTTTACCCAAGTTGGGCCAAAAAACCTTCCATCCGTGGCGGTCAATTTTTTGACCACACTGATTGATAACGGTCGACTTGGTGTTCTGCCTGAAATTGCCCAGCATTTCCATGCTTTGTTGAATGCACAAAGTGGTGTGCAAAAGGCTGTGGTGCACAGTGCATTCCCCATCGAGGGCGTAGCCCTTGACGATTTGGCCAAGGTGCTCGAAAAGCGCTTTGGCAGCAAACTCCATGTGCAAGTGGCTCTCGAGCCCGAGCTCATTGGTGGTGTACGTGTGGTGGTCGGTGACGAGGTGCTTGACACCTCTGTCAAAGCCCGTTTGGAACAAATGAAAGTCGCGCTGACCGCCTGAGCATCCCGCTCACAGGTTGGCCCATATATAGGAAGAAGGAAAGAGTCATGCAACTCAATCCCGCAGAAATCTCTGAACTGATCAAAACCCGCATCGAGGGCTCGACAGGCAATACCAATGTGCGCAACCAAGGCACCGTGATTTCGGTCACAGAT
>JBILIR010000355.1:0-7475 GCA_044368955.1 Limnohabitans sp. | reverse complement strand
CGCATGGATAGTAGATCCTTCCGCTGTCGCCGAGGCCGCTGCGACAATGGCGGTGCAGCCATCCGGTGTTGGATCGACAAACCCTTTGGAAGAGGCAGCGGCGAGCTTTAGCAACTCGGTACGTGCATTGATCAGCATTATATCTGCGAATGCGACACCCGCTCCGCGAGCGATCGCACGCATCTCGGCAACATATCCCGCATCAAAATCCTCGACAATTGGCAAGAAGCCCTCGACGAGCCGCGCGAGCCCATCATTATCAACGCCATAGCTGAGCAACTGCGTACGATAATGCGCAATAGCACGCGCAATAATCGGCATCGCCAACCGCCCATAATCATGGGCGCGGCCCTCGGCGTCTCCCGCGATATCAATAAGCGCTAGCTTTCTCATCCACCTCTCACCCTGTGTCCCATCTACCGTAATAGCATAAATGTATTTTACAACGAGAAAAAACAAAGTATGGCATCTGACTTCAGGAACAGCAAAGCCTAAAGGGAAACGGTAGCATGAAAAATCCGATCGACAGATCGAATAGGACAACACCCCTGCTCGCTCCGCTTTGGGCTGATACTGCTCCCGCGTCGCCCCAATATCCGACACTCACAGAAACAGTGGACGCGGACGTTGTTATCATCGGTGGCGGCTTTACCGGCCTTTCGACGGCGCTCGCTCTTGCGGAACGCGGCCGGACCGCCATTGTTCTCGAAGCAGGCCAACCCGGATCGGGCGCTTCGGGGGTCAGCGGTGGCCAAGTTATTCCGGGCCTACGCCACTTTGATCACGATTTGATGTCCGCATACGGCCCAGAAATCGGACGCCGTGCGTATAAATTCGGTGGTGACTCGGCGGACCGTACGTTTGCTATTATCGCCCGACACAAAATCGAATGCGGCGCTGCACAGACAGGTAAAATCCAAGCTGCTGATTCAGCCGTCGGCCTGAATGACGCCCATCGTCGCTTCACCGCCTGGCATGCGGCTGGCGCTCCGGTTGAAATGATCGACCGGAAGTCGCTTGCCGATCGACTAGGAACGGATGTCTATCTGGGAGGGATGATTGATGGCCGCGGCGGTACGGTCCAACCGCTGGCCTTAACCCGCGGTCTCGCCGCTGCCGCTACCAGCGCGGGCGCAAGGATTTTTGGAAGCAGTGCAGCTTTGCGGATTATTCGTGAGGGAAATGACTGGCGCGTTGAAACGCGCACTGGCGCCGCGCGTGCACGCCAGTTACTGCTTGCAACGAACGCTACTACGGGCAGCCTTTGGCCCGGCCTCGACCGCTGCTTTATGCCTGTATGGTCCTATCAAATCGCGACAGTTCCGATTGGTGGCCGACTGTCCGCACCTGCGTTGCGTGACGGCAGCGCTGTAGCAGACACACGCCGTGTCCTCCGCTATTTTCGGTCCGACGCCGATGGCCGCTTAATCGTAGGTGGAAAAGGAGTTAGCCGCGCGCCCCGCCATATCGCTGATTTTGAATTTCAGCGGCAGGTTTTACAACGACTTTACCCAGAGCTTGCCGAGACCCAGCTTAGTCACGCATGGGGTGGACAAGTTGCAATCACTATCGACAGGCTTCCCCGCATCTTTGCGCTTGGTGACGGAGCCTATGCGCATCTTGGTTGCAATGGAAAGGGAGTGGCTTGGTGTACGGCTATTGGAGAAGCATTTGCGGAATCCTTCGTAGAAGACCGGCCAGCCGCCCTACCAATTCCAGTAACCCCAGTGTCGCCAATACCATTCCATCAATTTCGCAAGCTTTATGTCGCGCTTGGCGGAGCTTGGCTGCGCATGCGTGACACACTCGACACGACGGGCAGCACCAGCGTCCGCAAGGAATAGGAATTTAATGAAATGACAATGACAGCCGACGAAATGAGCACCTATTGGATGCCTTTCACTGCCAACCGCAGCTTCGGCAAAGCACCGCGTTTATTCACAGCGGCAGACGGAATGTTTTACTCAACAGATTCGGGACACCGGGTCCTTGATAGTATTGCGGGTCTGTGGTGCGTCAATGCTGGTCACGCCAGACGTCCCATTATCGATGCCATCAAAGAATCAGCCGAACGCCTTGACTTCGCCTCATCGTTTCAGGTGAGCCATCCGGCTGCATTCGAACTTTCCCAAATGATCGTCGCTCGCTCGCCAATGCCTGACGGCAATGTCTTTTTAAGCAATTCTGGGTCGGAGGCGGTGGACACCGCACTAAAAATTGCACGCGGCTATTTCGCTATGAAAGGCGAAGCTGGACGAAAGCGTCTCATTGGCCGCACACGCGGATATCACGGCATGGGATGGGGCGGCTTATCCGTCGGTGGGATTGGCCGCCACCGTCGGGATTTCGAACCGCTTATCGGCCAAGTCGATCACATACGCCATCCTTATGATCCTGCCGTTTCAAGATTCTCTCGTGGACAGCCCGAGAAGGGAGTCGACTATGCCGACGATCTCACAGACCTGCTAACACTGCACGACCCTGCGACCGTTGCAGCGGTAATCGTCGAGCCTGTCGCTGGGAGTGCTGGGGTCTTTCCGCCCCCTGTTGGCTACCTAGAAAAACTTCGCGCAGTGTGCGACCAGCACGGGATTTTGCTAATCTTCGATGAGGTGATCACCGGTTTCGGAAGAATCGGCGCGCGTTTCGCTGCCAACCGTTTTGGTGTACAGCCCGACATTATTACCTGCGCTAAGGGCTTGTCGAACGGAGCCGTTCCAATCGGAGCGACGATCGTCAGCAAAGCAGTTCATGACGCCTATATGGAGAATTCCTGCGAGGAGATCGAACTTGCGCACGGCTATACCTATTCGGGACACCCTTTAGCTTGCGCGGCGGCCATAGCGACGATCCGCCTGTTCGACGAAGAAGGGCTTTGGACACGCGTAACTGGGCTAGAGGGTGCGTTTGAAAGCGCAATGCATGGATTAAAAGAACAGAAGCTTGTTACTGACGTGCGCAATATCGGCTTACTGGCAGGCATCGACCTAGCGCCGGTTGCCGGCCAACGAGGCGCACGCGCTAAGCGCATTGCCGATCTCTGCTTTGATCGAGGTGTGTTGGTGCGCAGTTCTGGCGACACGCTTATAATCTCTCCGCCGCTAATCATCGAAGTCGATCAGATCGATCTCATTGCCACGACTATTGCGGGCGCGCTGGATGATTGTACATGAGGACCGCATATCCAAGGCTATCACTGCGCATCGGCGGCGAGGCAATTTACGAGAGCAACGATTTTATCAACGTGGTCAACCCCGCAACGGGTGAAGTGATCGCCGCAATGCCAATGGCGGGCGCAGCTCACATCGACGCCGCGCTTACCAGCGCCAACGTTAGCTTTGCCGGATGGTCAGCAACGCCGCCCTATCAGCGGGCAGTTATCCTGCGCGGCACAGCAACGCTACTTCGCGAGCGCAAGATGGCTATCGCGGGCGTAATGACAACCGAACAGGGCAAGCCACATGCGCAAGCCAGCGCGGAGCTCGCCGCAGCCGCCGACCTTTTCGACTGGTTCGCCGAGGAGGCGCGCCGCATTTTCACGCGGACCATACCTGGACGGACCGTCGACATAGACTACCACGTCAATCGCATTGCAATCGGTCCGGTCGCAGCCTTCACACCGTGGAACTTCCCAGCAACGTCACCGGCACGAAAAATCGCGGCAGCGCTGGCCGCCGGGTGCACAATGGTGTTGAAGCCCGCCGAGGAAACACCGGCGACCGCTCTTGCCATCGCCGATGCGCTCAACGATGCGGGTCTACCACCCGGAGTGCTGAACATCCTGTTCGGTAATCCTGCCTTCGTGGCCGAACGACTGGTCACGTCGCCGATGATCCGCAAGGTGTCATTGACAGGTTCGACTCGGGTCGGGCGACTGATCGGCGCTCTCGCCGGTCAGCATTTAAAGCCTGTTACCCTTGAACTAGGCGGTCATGCGCCGGTCATCGTGGCTGGAGACGCTGATCTTGACCGCGCAGTTGAGCTTGCCGGGGGCGCAAAGTTCCGCAACAGCGGCCAAGTGTGTATTGCGCCGACGCGCTTTTTAGTCGACAGATCGGTCGCAGATGCCTTTGCTGATCGACTGCGCATTTTTGTTTCGCAGCTGACAATTGGCGCAGGCAGCGATGCGAGCACGACATTGGGACCACTGGCAAACGAACGCCGTCGGAAAGCACTGGAGGCTCTTCTTGCCGATGCGGCCCAGCGCGGTGCGAGCATCTGGCGCCCGGACACGCCGATCCCCAATCGCGGTTTCTTCATGTCACCCGCGATAGTTGAGGACGCCCCAACGGATGCTGACATTCTGAATGATGAACCCTTTGGCCCGGTTGCCATCCTTAACCGATTCGACACACTTGATGCCGCGGTCGCGGAAGCTAACCGACTACCTTACGGCCTCGCCGCTTATGGCTTTGCGACCGCACCGGACACTCTTGATCGCCTTGGCAGGACGCTCCGTGCTGGAATGATTGGCCTTAACTCCTGCAATATTACTATTGCGGAAACGCCATTTGGTGGGGTGGGCGACAGTGGCTTTGGGCGCGAGGGCGGCAGTGAGGGGCTTGACTCGTACTTGGTAAGCCGTTTGATCAGCATGTGCCAACCAGCCCGACTTGGCGTATAGTAAATTAGGACATAGTTTGATACCGATGAGCAATAACACTTCTTCTTACGAAAACGCTTCCCAAAACCGCCTGCGTCGAAACCTTGCTGCAGAGATCATTGCGCTGATGCGCAAACGCGGCTGCGCGCCGGGCTATCATATTGTGGAGAAGGAAATCTGCCAGCATTTCGGCGTGTCGCGCACACCGGTTCGCGCAGCGATGGGTCTGCTCGCACAATCGGGGGTGGTTGAACATCGGGCGAACCGGGGCTTCGTCTTGGCCGCACTACCCGAGCGGAATCTCTCAGAAGTGTCCGAAACTGACGAAGCGGAAGCAGACAATGCGCTGTTCGTTGACATCGCGCAGGCACATCTTGCAGGGAGCCTGCCACGCGAATGCACGCAACAAGAGCTCGTCCGACTATTTGGCGTCCGGCTTCCCGTCGTCGTTCGCGTCCTGCGACAGCTCAGCGATCTTGGGCTTGTCGAACGCAAGCGCGGCAATGGCTGGAGCTTCCTCGTTTCAATCGATTCCACCCAAACCGAGCGGGAGAGCTATCGTTTCCGATCAGTCATCGAGCCGGCGCTGCTGCGCGAACCTGGCTTCGCGCTGCCGCCCAGCTGGATTGAAAACATGCGCGCTGAGCATGGGGCGTTTGCGAAGCTAACGTGGCGGGAGACGCTCGCAGTCGAATTCTACGAAATGAACGCGCGCTTCCACATTGGCCTCGCCAAGTCCTCCGGCAATCACTATTTTTTCCAAGCAATGGAGCAGCAGAACAGGCTTCGCCGCTTCCTAAACTATGGCTGGGTATTTGGGATTGAACGCGTCCATCAATCGATTCACGAGCATATGGCAATTCTCGACGCTCTGGCGTTAGGCGACAACAACCGCGCCGCGCTGTTGATGGAGTTGCACCTCGACGAAGCACGCGAAGCACCGCCGAAATCGAAATGACAGAATCTCAGAAAGGCCTCTAACGAATGAGCCCCCTTACACTTCTCGCGTTAGCCGGTGCAGGGATCCACACGCCTGCTCATTTGCCGCCAATCGGGGACGAGCCGCACAGTCATACCCATGCTCCCGGAGAAATCGACGAAGATCATGGCCCTCTGCTATTGCAGCTGACCTATACAGGCGAAGTAATTGGTAATGCTTCAGGTGGGTCGCGCCACGGCACGCGCCATCTCGACAATATCGATGTCGTATTCGAAGCCGACATGGAAAGTCTTGTTGGCTGGAAGGGCGCTCAGGTCCACGTCTATGGTCTTTATAATAACGGAAAGTCGATCAGTGACTTAGTCGGTGACACGCAAGCGGTGAGCAACATCGAAACCGGTGCGCGCGCCTTACGGCTCTATGAAGCTTGGGTGAACCAGAAATTTGGAGAGAGCGTTTCGATAAAGGCAGGGCTCTATGACCTCAATTCGGAGTTTGACGCACTTGACGCAGCTGGGCTATTTGTGAGCAGCGCGAACGGCATCGGTACCGACTTCGCCCAGAGCGGCCGTAATGGTCCATCCATTTTTCCTTCGACTTCGCTCGCCGTGAGGTTCCAAATCGAACCCGAAGAAGGATGGGCAGTTCGCGCTGCGGTGCTGGACGGCGTACCGGGCGATCCCGACAATCCGAGCCATACTGCGATCAAGCTTGGCGAGGGGGATGGCACATTAATGGCGGGCGAGGCCCATTTGCCGCTTTTTGGCGGCAAAATGCTGCTCGGCCACTGGCGCTATACCGCTAAATTTGACCGAAACGATGGCGCAGGTACTACCACGGGTAACAGAGGTTCCTATATTCGTGGCGAATTCACGCTCGCACGTCGAGACGGCAAAAATGTCGATGTGTTCTTTCGCCTCGGTGTAGCGCGCGGGCTATTCAATATGTTCGACACCTTCGCTGGCGCTGGCGTGAAGTTTGGCGGCTGGGTCCCCGGACGCGAAGCGGACGAGTTCGGTATCGCCATCCAAGCCGCCTTTGCATCCGACAGTTTTCGAGCTGCCGAGGGCGCTTCCGCCGCCGAAGTAGCGATAGAGACCTCCTACCGAACCCAACTTACGCCATGGCTCTCGATCCAACCCAACGTACATTATGTCCGACGGCCCTCCGCCAATGCCTCTTTAGCCGACGCGTTTATCATCGGCCTTCGTGCCGAAGTGGCCATTAGTGCTCTCCGCTTTTAACGTCTTTGCTAAATGAAGTCGTATTTTCGGATGAGTAACAAACGTCCACTTTCATAACCTGTATAAAGCACAGTGAAAAAATTTGCGGATCGAGGGTCAGGTTCGGGAAATCTCTTAGATGGTTGTCGATGACCGCTATTGCATCGATATTCTGCATCAAGTGCAAGCGGTGAAGTCCGCGCTGGCCAAGGTGGAGAGTACAATCCTTGGAGATCATGCGTCATGCTGCGTTGCTGATGCAATTGCGCCTGGCGATGTGACCGAGCAGCGTGAGAAGTTTAATGAGCTTATCGATCTGTTTGACAAGATTAAGCGCTGAATAAGGTAATCACGTTAGAAGTTGGCCACTTGAGTGATTTAGCACTCTGAGGCGTTAATCCAACGCTAAGGCATCATAGCACCAGCCGTCAGTGGTATTGCTTTTGGATGGCGCGACTTTTTCATTAGGCTTCAATTTATCCACGGACATTAATCTGATGGGACGTCCGCTTTTGATTAAGCTAGCTGGATCTGCAAATGTCTCTAATTGGGCGCAAAGCGGACCGACCGAATTAAATTCGGGTGTAAGGTTGACGATCTAGCGGGACATCGACTGGGAGAGATTATAGCCTTTCGCGAAGGGCTTCATAGGGTGTTTTTCCGTTGAAAGCACCGTGCGGTCGGTTGAAGTTGTAGAAGTTCTCCCATT
>JBILIR010000066.1:0-7476 GCA_044368955.1 Limnohabitans sp. | reverse complement strand
AAGGATGCAATGCGTAGGGTTTCCTGTAGAAATTCACCCTTCATAGTTTCAGTATGCAAACCTTGGCTGAGGTACAGCTGACCTAGAAAAACTGCTTGCACTGCTCGCAACAGTTCTTCGGGCTCTGCATTTTTAGAAACAAAGCCCTGCGCCCCATTGTCCAGCGCCCGCTGCACGAGCGGAGGAGAGTCGTACATGCTGCACACCAATACCTTTGCATCGGCTTGCCTTTGCAAAATCTTTTGCAGCAAAGTCAAACCTCCTGCACCTGGCATAGAGACATCGGTGACGGTGACGTCGGGGAGATGCATTTGAAATGCTTGGTAGCCGTCGTCAGCGTTGGCTGCCTCGGCGACCACCTCAATGCCAGGCTCTTGCAACAACAAGCGCTTGTAGCCAGTTCTGACCACTGGATGGTCATCGACCAAAAGAACGCGAATCACAAAGACTCCTTGGGGATCTGTATGGCCAAGCGCACACCCTGACCCAGCTTGCTGCTGATGGACAGGCTGCCCGCCACACTGGCGACACGCTCTTGCATACCCAAGAGGCCAAAGCCTTGGTGTACTGCTTGGGTATCCGCCATACCCCGCCCATCGTCCTCAATATTCAAGTTAAGTCCTTGCTCATAGAGCGTCAGTTGTACCTTTACATGTTTGGCATTGGCATGTCGTGTGACATTGGTGAGTGCTTCTTGCACGATACGGTAAACCGTCACGCAAGCATAGTCATTTAAACCCTCGGGAAGGGCTGATGTCTGGAACTCACACAGGTTTTGGTTGCTGTTTTGCCAGTCTTCACACAATGCGATCAAGGCCTGCTCTAAACCCATGCTGTCCAGAGCAGGAGGGCGTAAACGATGCAACATCTGCCGCGTCATTTGAGACAAATGCTGTGCTGACTCCGATATACGCTTGACAGACGCGTCCGCTTCGGGGTGAAGCCGTCCAATGCGCTGCAAGACCGCAACTTCTGTGCGGATGGCTGTGCTGGTTTGCCCCATGTCATCGTGTAGCTCTCGAGCCAAAGCCAAGCGCTCGTCTTCCTTTGCGGTATAAAGTCTTTGCAACAGGTCACTTTTATGTTGCAGCAGTTCTTGCACTTTGAGTTCAGAACGACTGCGCTCTTGTAGCTGGGCATGGGCTTCTTGGGAGCGCCGCCAAGCAAACCACCATAAGCCCAAACTCAAGACAAGCAGCGTCAATGGCAACTCATCCAGTTGCACGGCTTCATAGTTTTGGCTGAACAAAGCGACTTGTTCTTGTAATTCAGTGATGGTCGCGAAGCCCGCAAAAACCAAGACAACGATCAAGACCAGCGAAAGGTCTTTATGAATTTGTTTGAATTTCATGATTTTGCAAGTTTGACTTAATCTATTTCAAATAGCTATGTCTTTTTAAATGAATACTAAATGTTTGTTTAATTGCACAGAAGAATCCCTTGGAGGGAAATACTATATTGCTCTCCCTTTTAGCTCGCAATGCCTCAACTGAGTGCGCAGTTTTGGCACCAAACGCTGCAGTGTGTGCGAAGAGGCAGAGAGGAAAACCTTAAGTGACTACCTGAGACTCCAAAGCGTCAATGAATTTCTGCCGCAAATGCCTGTGCACAATTTTCCCCGTGGCAGTGCGTGGCATGTCATTGGTTTGCAGAAACACAAACTGTCGAGGGCGTTTGTAGCCCGCCAATCGACTGCTGCAAAAATCTTGCAAAGCTTGACTGCTGGCTGAGGCTTGCGGCCTTAGCACCACGGCAGCCAAGACACTTTCTCCCCACTTGGGATGGGGCACCCCCACCACCGCGACCTCTTGAATGTCGGGGTGAGCGCAGAGCACGTTTTCAACCTCGCTGGGATAGACGTTTTCGCCACCGCTGATGATCATATTGCTCTTGCGGTCTATCAGCCAGATGTAACCATCCGCGTCTCGCTTGGCCATGTCGCCCACCGACACCCATGCGCCGTCAAAGGCCTCGGCGGTTTTTTGCGGAGACTGCCAATAGCCTTCAAAGGCGTAGGGCGTGCAAGAAAACAATTCACCGACTTCGCCATTAGGCACTTCTTGTCGGTTGTCATCCAACAATCTGATGGGCCCACTGCCCGCCCACTCACGCCCCACCGAGCCCAGTTTGGTGAGCTGGTCTTCGGGTCTTAGCAATGTCACCCAACCGGCTTCAGTGGAGCCATACAACTCATACAGGCTGCCGTTTTCAAACAAGGCCATGATGTCGCGTTTTAAACGCTCGCTTGCTGGTGCCGAGGAAATGAGTAACCGCGCCACACTGGCCAAGGCATAGCGAGCCTTGACCTGCTGAGGCAAGCCCAGCACCATGATGTAGTGCGTGGGCACCAGTGAGGTAAAAGTGATGTGGTGTTGCGCCAAGTTTTGCAACAAACCTTCAGGGTTGAAACTGCTGCTGTCATCGATGACGACACAGGCGCCTAAATGGATGAAGGTGTTGGCGAAATACAAGGAGTTGGCATGGCACAAGGGCATCACCAACAAAGCCTTGTCTTGGCGGGTGAAGCCCATTTCCATGGCGGTGGCATAAGCAATCAGAGTGCTGGCCTCGTGGCTGCGCAGTGCACCTTTGGGTTTGCCCGTGGTACCCGAGGTGTACATCAGTGCGCATATATCTTGGGGACTGACCGCTGGCCATTCTGGGCTGACCAAGGGTGTATTCACCATCTCTTCATAAGCCAGCCAGCCTGACGCTGGCGAGCCACCAAAAACCACGCAAGCCTTCAAGGGCAGTGGATGGCGGACTTCTTCTATCAGTTGATACAAGTCATGGCCTGCAATCACAGCCGCCACCTGCGCGTCTTGCATGATGTAGAGCAATTCTGGCGCTGTCAGGCGGAAATTCATCGGCACCGCTACCAAACCGGCACGAGCCAAAGCCACATACATCTCCATCCACTCGATGCTGTTGTAGGCCAACAAAGCCACGCGCTCGCCCGGCTGTAAACCCTTGGCCATCAAGCCCTGCGCCAGGCCACTGGCGCGTTGGTCCCATTGTTCAAATGTCAAGCTGCGTTTGGAGTCCAAGCTGCCTGTGGCTTGAGGTCGTAAACGCGCATGGCTGCGAACCATGTCAGATATATTGAGTGTTCGTCGCAAGGGTTTTCTCGTGGTTAAAGCCGTCCAAGCCCACAGTATAGTATTCTGAATTCAGAATACATTCAGCGTTTTCCCTCAATTTTTTTCCAAAAAGGAAAGCCATGCAAGCAGCTTTTGCGGTTGAACATTCGGTTGCCGACTTGATCGCCAGGTTTTTGGTCAGCCAAGGCGTTAAACGGGTCTATGGATTGTGCGGCGGTCACATCATGCCGATTTGGATGCGCTTGGACGCCCACGGCATCCGTCTCGTCGATGTGCGCGATGAACGTGCCGCTGTTTACATGGCCCATGCAGAAGCTGAATTGACGCACGGCTTGGGTGTGGCATTGGTGACCGCAGGACCCGGTGTGACCAACGCCATCACCGGCATTGCCAATGCGCATGTGGCGCGTGCCAGTGTGTTGGTGCTCTCTGGCACCTCGCCCACCGCGCAAGACAACCGCGGGGGTCTGCAAGACTTGAACCACATCGACATGGTGGCCGGCATCACCCGCTATGCACGCAGCGTGCGGCACCCTGCTTTGGTGTTGCAAGAACTGAACGAAGCGGTATCCCGTGCTTTGGGTCATGGCGCTGACAGCGGGCCAGCCTATTTAGATTTCCCTGTGGACACTTTGCGCAGCGCGGTTCCTCTGGCGGTGCAACTGCCCGAGTTTTTTGTGAAACGTGAAGCCCCGCTTTGCTCACCCTCGCCGCAGGATGTTGGCCAAGCGGTGGACTTGCTGTGGAATGCCAAACGCCCCTTGTTCATCTCGGGCAGAGGTGCCAGAAAAGCCGGTCCTGCTTTGCAACAGCTGCTCACCCGCTTGGGTGCGGTGTATTTGGACACCGGTGAAAGCAAAGGCTTGGTGCCTGAAGACCACCCTGCCGTGGTGGCAGCCATGCGAGGCAATGTGATGAGCCAAGCTGATCTGGTTATCACCTTGGGCCGCAAGCTGGATTTCCAACTGGCCTACGGTTCGCCCGCCGTGTTTGGTGAAGCAAAGTTTTTACGCTTGGCAGACAACACCGCCGAGCTAAGAGACAACCGACGCGGCGCAGTGGAGTTGTTGGCTGATGTGAACCGATCCTTGCTGGCCATTCTGCAAGCAGCTCCCACCCGCCCACCCGCCACCGATACGGCATGGTCCCAAGGCTTGCGTGAACAACACGTGGTTCGCTCCAACAAACTGCAGCAAAGCATGCAACAAGCGCCTGCTGGCAGCGATGGATTGATGCACCCCAACCGCTTGCTGTCTGCATTGCGCAAAGCCCTGCCTGCCAACAGCGTGGTGGTGGCGGATGGCGGAGATTTTTTGTCGTTCACCCGAGTGGGTTTGCCTGCCACCACTTACCTCGACCCAGGCTCCTTGGGCTGCATAGGCGTAGGTACGCCATTTGGCGTAGCGGCAAGTTTGGTGCACCCCGACCGTACTGTGGTGGTGGCCACAGGCGACGGCGCATTTGGTTTCAATGCCATGGAAATTGACACCGCGGTTCGGCACCAAGCAC
This sequence comes from Limnohabitans sp., assembly GCA_044368955.1. Taxonomy (GTDB): domain Bacteria; phylum Pseudomonadota; class Gammaproteobacteria; order Burkholderiales; family Burkholderiaceae_C; genus Limnohabitans. The sequence continues at coordinate 2,866 of JBILIR010000066.1, read as the reverse complement.
CTGTGTTGATCGTGGTAGCGAACAACGGTTCATGGGCCATCGAGGTACGTGACCAGCAAGAGACACACGGCAAGGTGGTGGGCACCCGCTTGCAGTTTGCCGACCATGCCGCCATGGCCCGCAGTTTTGGGATGCACGCCCAGCGCGTAGAGCGCGAAGAAGACTTGGAAGAAGCCATTGCCAAGGCCTTGCAAAACCGTCCGGCTTTGCTGGATGTGCTGGTCACGCCGGAGGCCGCCTCATCTGACGCAAAATCGGGGTTGGCGTGGGTGCCCGATTTACAGGCCCTCAGCGCATGGGACGATGCAGAGCGCCGCTGGCGCGAAACACCGCCGAGTCAACCATGATCAGAACAACAGGTGTCGCTTGTGAAAATATTGTCTGTACAACCCAACCTTGTCGAGCAAGTCCATGAGGCTATTTTGTTGGAGATATCGTCTGGCAAGCTCGCGCCTGGGACGCGCATCATCCAAGAACAAATAGCCGCTGAACTCGGTGTTTCACGTCAACCCATTCAACAAGCTTTGCTGCTGTTGCGAAACCAAGGGCTGCTGCGTGATGCGCCTGGGCGCGGTCTGATCGTCGCCCCGCTAGACTCTGATCACATTCGACAGATGTACGACGTGCGTGCCGTCATCGAGGGTTTGGCATTTCGCAAAGCGGCGCTGAACAATGCGGCCGCTGCCAAGCGTGAAGGCCCCGACTTCATCACCAAAGGCCGAGAGGCTGCCAAAAACGGCTCTGTCACAGACTTGATTGCCGCCGACATGGCGTTTCACCATTTTGTGTATTCCTTGTCGGAAAACCTGCTGGTGGCACCCACCATGGACACCCACTGGACCTACACCCAGCGTGTCATGGGAGAGGTGTTGATGCGAGACGAAAAACCGCGCGATATTTGGGACCAGCACGAGGCTTTGCTGCAGTCCATCATCAGTGGTGATGGGGATGCGGCAGAGCTCCATGCCAGAGAACATATCTTGGCGGCTGCCGACTTCATCATTAAACGCATCTCAGCGCACTAACTGCTTACCAACTGTTGCGCAATTCGCGCAGCTTTTTAAACACGGTCTGCTTGTCCGGTTGCTCGGGCAAGTCGGAAAAACTTTTTCGCAGTTCCGCCACAACTTGCGCACTGCCTAAGCGAAAAAACGTATTCACCTCTTGCTCTACGCCGAGGGTAGACACAAAGGCCTGGTTCAGATCTTGGCCGCTCACCTGACTGAGCAATGCTTGGGCAGCGGCGTTGCCTGGTTCGCGGTTCAAAGTAAAACGCAAATTGTTATCGATGTAATCGTGTCCAGGGTAAATCAGGGTGTTGCTGGGTAAGCGGCTCAGTTGCTCATCAAAAGTGCGGAATAAATCGCCCACATTGCCGCCGTTGTGGCAGTTGCCAGCCCCTGCATTGAACAAAGTGTCGCCCGAAAACAAAGCCGGTTGATCTGTGTGTGAGCGCAAGCAAATATGGCAATAGGTGTGGCCGGGGGTGTCCAGCGCTTCCAATTCCACTGTCTTGCCCACTTTGATGATGTCACCCGCCAACAGGCCGCGAAACACGCCGGGGATGGCGCTGGCTGCCTTGGCGTGTGCCAACACCTTGGCGCCCGTGGCATCCACCACGGCTTGGTTGCCACCGATGTGGTCGTGGTGCTCATGGGTGTTCAGTATTTGGGTGATGCTCCAACCCTCGTCTTTGGCTACTTGCAAGCATTTGGCGCTGTCCAAAGGGTCTATGGCCAAGGCCTCGCCAGTTTGTGGGCAGGCAATCAGGTAATTGAAATTGCGGTAGGCGTTGGCAGTCCAGATTTGTTTGACCAGCATGGCAAAGACCTTGTGTTTGGCGGTGTAAGCCTGTGTAAATGGAGTTGTTCTAAACTGAAATTACTTATTAACAGCTTTTGCGAGAAAATGATGAAGCAATTATGGTTGATCTTGGTTTTGTCCATGCATTCTTTGGCCTTTGCCCACTGCCCCGGCCCCGTCCCCTGTGAAATGAAATACGTGGACAACGCTTTTGGCAAGACCACCAAAACAGGTGCCGAGCTTGAAAAAGCCAAGGCCATGCGCGAAGAAGGCGAACGTCTTTTCAAAGAAGGCAAAGAAGACGAAGCTTTGAAGATTTTGAAAGAAGCGAAAAAGTTTTTGCTAGAGTAAACAGTGCCGAGAGCAAAAAAAACATGGGGCGAGAAGATGAATGCAAAGCCGCCCCATCACGTCATCCTTGACAAGGATTTCGCGGGCATCCCCAAGGGGTCAAAACTGCACATTTCCTCCCCAGTTGAAGTCACGGACGAGTTGAAAAAAATCCCGCCAGGCTCAACCATGTCGGTACAAGCTTTCAGACGAAAGCTAGCAGAGAAAAACAAATGCGATGCCACATGCCCAGTCTCTACGTCCATCTTCCTCAAAATAGTGGCGGAGCATGCTTGGGAAGAATACAACCGGACCGGTAGCACGCAAGACCTTGCCCCTTTTTGGCGGGCTGTCGATGCAAGCTCACCCATGGCAAAAAAACTGAGTTTCGATTCAGCGTGGATTGACTTGCAAAGAGAACTTGAAGCATGATTGCTGCCCCCACGTTTTAAAAACGGCAATGCCATCCTGGTGAACTACCAGGATTACCACTGAGGTGTTTATGAGTTCGATGTTCAACCCACCCCACCCTTGCCTCACTTTGAGGGACGACATCCTTCCTGCCTTGAATCTGCAGGTGGGCGAAGCAGCTGCCCACTTGGGCGTAGACCGGACGACTTTGTCCAAGGTAGTCAATGGGCGGGCTTCGATCAGCCCTTCAATGGCACTGCGCATTGAGCGTTGGCTGAGGCGCGACCATGGCGGGGCGGCTGAGGTGTGGCTGGCTCAGCAG